>NZ_KV789906.1:0-659 GCF_001807705.1 Klebsiella sp. HMSC25G12
GCGCCGCTGGTCATCTTTATGGGCGTTGGGGCAATGACCGATTTCGGCCCGCTGCTGGCCAACCCGCGCACCCTGCTGCTGGGGGCGGCGGCGCAGTTCGGGATCTTCGCCACCGTGCTCGGGGCGCTGACGCTGAACTACTTCGGCATCATCAGCTTCACCCTGCCGCAGGCGGCGGCCATCGGCATCATCGGCGGCGCCGACGGCCCGACGGCCATCTACCTGTCGGGCAAGCTGGCACCGGAGCTGCTGGGGGCCATCGCGGTGGCGGCCTACTCCTATATGGCGCTGGTGCCGCTGATCCAGCCGCCGATCATGAAGGCGCTGACCACGGATAAGGAGCGGAAGATCCGCATGGTGCAGCTGCGCACGGTAAGTAAGCGGGAGAAGATCCTGTTCCCGGCGGTGCTGTTGCTGCTGGTGGCGCTCCTGCTGCCGGACGCCGCGCCGCTGCTGGGGATGTTCTGCTTCGGCAACCTGATGCGCGAGAGCGGCGTGGTGGAGAGGCTGAGCGATACGGTGCAGAACGCGCTGATCAACATCGTGACCATCTTCCTCGGGCTGTCGGTGGGGGCCAAGCTGGTGGCGGACAAGTTCCTGCAGCCGCAGACGCTGGGGATCCTGGTGCTGGGGGTGATCGCCTTCTGCGTGGGCACCGC
>NZ_KV789907.1:0-765 GCF_001807705.1 Klebsiella sp. HMSC25G12
CGCGCCCGCCGACGACTTCGCCCGCTTAAAGCCGGCGATTGTCGCCGCCATTCACCACCATCGCCGTCTTCACCCTTAATTCACGGAGGAATTTATGACCGTTGCCATTACCGATGTCGTCCTGCGCGACGCCCACCAGTCCCTGTTCGCCACCCGTCTGCGTCTCGACGATATGCTCCCCGTCGCCGCTCAGCTGGATGACGTCGGCTACCGCTCCCTTGAGTGCTGGGGCGGCGCCACCTTTGACGCCTGCATCCGCTTCCTCGGCGAGGACCCGTGGGTCCGCCTGCGCGAGCTGAAAAAGGCGATGCCGAAGACCCCGCTGCAGATGCTGCTCCGCGGCCAGAACCTGCTCGGCTACCGCCACTACGCCGACGACGTGGTGGAGCGCTTCGTGGAGCGCACCGTCAAAAACGGCATGGACGTCTTCCGCGTCTTCGACGCCATGAACGACCCGCGCAACATGCAGGCCGCCCTGCAGGCGGTCCGCCGCCACGGCGCCCACGCCCAGGGCACGCTTTCGTACACCACCAGCCCGGCGCACACCCTGCAGACCTGGCTCGACCTCACCGAACAGCTGCTGGAGACCGGCGTTGACTCCGTCGCCATCAAGGACATGTCCGGCATTCTGACGCCGCATGCCGCCTTTGAGCTGGTCAGCGAAATCAAAAAACGCTACGACGTCACCCTGCACCTGCACTGCCATGCCACCACCGGGATGGCGGAGATGGCGCTGCTGAAGGCCATTGAAGCCGGGGTCGACGG
>NZ_KV789907.1:785-1143 GCF_001807705.1 Klebsiella sp. HMSC25G12
CCATCAAGGACATGTCCGGCATTCTGACGCCGGGGGCCGCCTTTGAGCTGGTCAGCGAAATCAAGAAGCGCTACGACGTCACCCTGCACCTGCACTGCCACGCCACCACCGGGATGGCGGAGATGGCCCTGCTGAAGGCCATTGAAGCCGGGGTCGACGGCGTCGACACCGCCATCTCCTCGATGAGCGCCACCTACGGCCACCCGGCCACCGAGGCGCTGGTCGCCACCCTCGCCGGCACGCAATATGACACCGGGCTGGATATCCACAAGCTGGAGAGCATCGCGACCTACTTCCGCGAGGTGCGTAAGAAGTACCATGCCTTTGAAGGCCAGCTGAAGGGCACCGACAGCCGCAT
>NZ_KV789907.1:1163-1383 GCF_001807705.1 Klebsiella sp. HMSC25G12
GGGCTGGATATCCACAAGCTGGAGAGCATCGCCGCGTACTTCCGCGAGGTGCGTAAGAAGTACCACGCCTTCGAAGGCCAGCTGAAGGGCACCGACAGCCGCATCCTCGTCGCCCAGGTCCCGGGCGGGATGCTCACCAACCTCGAAAGCCAGCTGAAGCAGCAGAGCGCCGCCCACCGTCTGGATGAGGTGCTGGCGGAAATCCCCCGCGTGCGCGAGG
>NZ_KV789907.1:1403-2675 GCF_001807705.1 Klebsiella sp. HMSC25G12
CACCAACCTCGAAAGCCAGCTGAAGCAGCAGAATGCCGCGGACAAACTCGACCTGGTGCTGGCGGAAATCCCCCGCGTGCGCGAGGACCTCGGTTTCATCCCGCTGGTCACCCCGACCTCGCAGATTGTCGGCACCCAGGCGGTGCTCAACGTCCTGACCGGCGAGCGCTACAAAACCATCGCGAAGGAGACCGCCGGTATCCTGAAGGGTGAGTACGGCCGCACCCCGGCGCCGGTGAACGCCGCCCTGCAGGCGCGGGTGCTTGACGGCGCTGACCCGGTGACCTGCCGCCCGGCCGACCTGCTGAAGCCGGAGCTGGCGCAGCTGGAAGCCGACGTCAGACGCCAGGCGCAGGAGAAAGGCATCACCCTTGCCGAAAACGCCATCGACGACGTGCTCACCGTGGCCCTGTTCCCGCAACCCGGCCTGAAATTCCTCGAAAACCGCCACAACCCGGCAGCCTTTGAGCCGGTACCGCAGGCGGAAGCCGCGCAGCCGGTGGCAAAAGCAGAAAAACCAGCCGCCTCCGGCGTCTACACCGTCGAAGTGGAAGGCAAAGCCTTTGTGGTCAAAGTCAGCGACGGCGGCGACGTCAGCCAGCTCAGCGCCGCGCCGGTGGCCGCTGCGCCTGCTGCCCCGGCTCCGGCCGGCGCCGGCACCCCGGTGACCGCCCCGCTGGCGGGCACTATCTGGAAGGTGCTGGCCGCGGAAGGCCAGACGGTGTCCGAAGGCGAGGTGCTGCTGATTCTGGAAGCCATGAAGATGGAGACCGAAATCCGCGCCGCGCAGGCCGGGACCGTGCGCGGTATCGCGGTGAAAGCCGGCGACGCGGTGGCGGTCGGCGACACTCTGCTGCAGCTGGCGTAAGGACGAGGAGCGGAAATGGAAAGTCTGAACGCCCTGATTCAGGGCATGGGGCTGATGCACCTCGGCGCCGGCCAGGCGGTGATGCTGCTGGTCAGCCTGCTGCTGCTGTGGCTGGCGATTGCGAAGAAGTTCGAGCCGTTACTGCTGCTGCCGATTGGCTTCGGCGGCCTGCTGTCGAACATCCCGGAGGCCGGGCTGGCGCTCACCGCCCTGGAGAGCCTGCTGGCCCACCACGACCCGGCGCAGCTGGCGGTGATTGCCGCGAAGCTCCACTGCGCGCCGGACGTCCACGCCATTAAGGAGGCGCTGGCGCTGGCCCTGCCGTCGGTGCAGGGGCAGATGGAGAGCCTCGCGGTGGACATGGGCTACTCCGCCGGGGTGCTGGCCATCTTCTATAAGGTGGC
>NZ_KV789908.1:0-34097 GCF_001807705.1 Klebsiella sp. HMSC25G12
GTCGACCCGCGTAAAGCCGCGGTGGAAGCCGCCATCGCCCGCGCCAAAGCGCGCAAAGCCGAACAACAGGCCGCACAACCGGATCTCGCGTCAGCCGCAGCCAATGACGACCCACGCAAAGCGGCCGTCGCCGCGGCTATCGCCCGCGTTCAGGCGCGTAAAGCAACACAGCAGGCAGTTAACGAGGAATAAATGGTTTTCAGAATCGCAAGCTCCCCCTATACCCATAACCAGCGGCAGACCTCGCGTATTATGCTGCTGGTGCTGCTCGCCGCCGTGCCTGGCATTGTGGTCCAGACCTGGTTTTTCGGCTGGGGTACCGTACTGCAGATTGTCCTCGCCGCATTGACGGCCTGGGCAACGGAAGCCGCTATTCTCAAACTGCGCAAACAGCATATTGTGGCGACCCTGAAGGACAACTCCGCCCTGCTCACTGGCCTGTTGCTGGCGGTGAGTATTCCACCGCTGGCCCCCTGGTGGATGGTGGTGCTCGGCACTGCCTTTGCCGTGGTGATCGCCAAGCAGCTGTACGGTGGATTAGGCCATAACCCCTTCAACCCGGCGATGATCGGCTACGTCGTGCTGTTGATTTCATTCCCGGTACAGATGACCTCCTGGCTGCCTTCATATGAAATTGCCGCCCAGGTTCCGGCGTTCAGCGATGTGCTGCAGATGATCTTCACCGGGCATACCGCCGCCGGGGGCGACATGGCCAGCCTGCGACTGGGTATCGACGGCATCAGCCAGGCCACCCCGCTGGATACCTTTAAAACCTCTCTGCATGCCGGGCATAGCGTCCAGCAGGTGCTGCAATTGCCGGTTTACGGTGGCGTACTGGCGGGCCTCGGCTGGCAGTGGGTGAATATCGCCTGGCTGGCGGGCGGTCTGTTCCTGCTGTGGCAGAAAGCGATCCGCTGGCATATTCCGGTCAGCTTTCTCCTTAGCCTTGGGCTGTGTGCCACCCTCGGCTGGTTATTCTCGCCGCAAAGCCTGGCGTCGCCGCAGATGCATTTGTTCTCTGGCGCCACCATGCTCGGTGCTTTCTTTATTCTGACCGACCCGGTGACGGCTTCAACAACCAACCGCGGCCGCCTGATCTTCGGCGCCCTCGCCGGCCTGCTGGTGTGGCTTATTCGCAGCTTCGGCGGTTACCCGGATGGCGTGGCATTTGCCGTTCTGCTGGCGAATATTACCGTGCCGCTGATCGATTATTACACGCGCCCGCGCGTGTACGGCCACCGTTGAGAGAGCGATGATGTTAAAAACGATGCGAAAACACGGCGTCACGCTGGCGCTGTTTGCCGCCGGTTCCACCGGACTGACGGCGGCGATCAATGAACTGACGAAAAGCACTATCGATCAGCAGGCGGCCCTGCAGCAGAAAGCGTTATTTGATCAGGTCTTACCCGCCGACCGCTATAATAACGATCTGCTCAAGAGCTGCTATCTGGTCAGCGCCCCGGCGCTGGGCAAAGGCCAGCATAAAGTGTGGATAGCCAAAAATAACGACCAGCCGATCGGCGCGGTGATGGAAGCCACCGCGCCAGATGGCTATTCCGGGGCAATACAGCTGTTGGTTGCTGCCGATTTTAGCGGCACGGTCCTCGGCACCCGCGTGACCGAGCATCATGAAACGCCGGGCCTGGGCGATAAAATCGAGCTTCGCCTGTCGGACTGGATCACCCATTTTGCCGGGAAAGTCATCCACGGTCAGGGCGACAGCCATTGGGCGGTCAAAAAAGATGGCGGCGATTTTGACCAGTTCACCGGCGCCACCATCACCCCCCGGGCGGTGGTCAATGCCGTTAAGCGCGCAGGCCTGTATGCACAAACGCTGCCTGCGCAACTTCCTGAATTCACCGCCTGTGGAGAATGACCATGAGCGAAGTTAAAGACGTCATCGTCCAGGGCCTGTGGAAAAATAACTCCGCCCTGGTTCAGCTGTTAGGGATGTGCCCTCTGCTGGCGGTCACCTCGACCGCCACCAACGCCCTCGGGCTGGGTCTGGCGACCACCCTGGTGCTAACCTTAACCAACCTGACCATCTCCAGCCTGCGCCGCTGGACGCCGGCGGAGATCCGGATCCCCATCTACGTGATGATCATCGCCTCGGTGGTGAGCGTCGTGCAGATGCTGATCAACGCCTATGCCTTCGGCCTCTATCAGTCGCTGGGGATTTTCATCCCGCTTATTGTGACCAACTGCATCGTGGTCGGCCGCGCCGAAGCCTTTGCCGCCAAAAAAGGGCCGGCGCTGTCGGCACTGGATGGCTTTTCTATCGGCATGGGCGCCACCTGCGCGATGTTTGTGTTGGGCTCCCTGCGCGAGATCCTTGGCAATGGCACCCTGTTTGACGGCGCCGACAGCCTGCTTGGTAGTTGGGCAAAGGTGCTGCGCATCGAGGTTTTCCATACGGATACCCCCTTCCTGCTGGCTATGCTGCCGCCAGGCGCCTTTATTGGCCTCGGCATGATGCTGGCGGTAAAATACCTCATCGATGAACGTAGCAAGCAGCGGAAGGCGCAAGCGGCCCGGGCCGTTTCTGTCGCCCCGTCTGACGTGACAGGGAAAGCGTAACATGAACAAAGCCAAACGCCTGGCGATCCTCACCAGGCTGCGGGAAAACGATCCCCATCCCACTACCGAACTGCATTTCAGTTCGCCGTTCGAGTTGCTGATTGCCGTTCTGCTTTCTGCGCAGGCCACCGATGTCAGCGTCAACAAAGCGACAGCCAAACTCTATCCGGTGGCCAATACGCCCGCAGCGATGCTGGCGCTGGGGGTGGATGGGGTGAAATCGTATATCAAGACTATCGGCCTGTTTAACAGCAAAGCGGAAAACGTCATCAAAACCTGCCGCATCCTGCTCGAGCAGCACAACGGCGAGGTGCCGGAAGACAGAGCGGCGCTGGAGGCGCTGCCCGGCGTGGGCCGTAAAACCGCCAACGTGGTACTAAACACCGCCTTTGGCTGGCCGACCATCGCCGTGGACACGCACATCTTCCGCGTCTGCAATCGGACGCAATTCGCCCCTGGCAAGAATGTTGAGCAGGTGGAAGAGAAGCTTCTGAAGGTGGTCCCCGCCGAGTTTAAGGTCGACTGTCATCACTGGTTGATCCTGCATGGACGTTATACCTGCATTGCCCGCAAGCCGCGCTGCGGCTCCTGCCTGATTGAAGACCTCTGCGAATTTAAAGAGAAAGTCTACGCCTGATCCCTTCTTCTGAGCCATAACTTAACCCTGAGTTATGGCTCGAATTTGTGCATTTAACCCGCCGTTAACACCAGAAAATGTCTCTTATGATGGGTAATAATCCGGCTATATAACGAACAATCAGTGCTTTCATTTTTTCTCGATGCAAAATTTCTATACATTTGTGATCGAGATCATGCTCGCAACTTTATGTTGATTACATGTTGTGAAAATGAAAACAAATGTCAGGCAATACAACGATTGAGCAAAGATTACCAGGATAATAGACCATTAATTTTTAGGATAATGGACCATATCACTACTCATGAGGTCAATCAGTAGAATATATCGCCTTTTTAACGAAATCAGACTGATGAAAAAGATAAAAATAGCAATCATAACGAAACGGTGAAATTTAACTCTGGATAACATTCATATGTCCGGAGCATTATGCCACCCACATTATGTGTAACAGTTTATTACAAAGGCCTTGCCTGACGCGCCAGGATAGTGAACATTACCTGCCGTTTTCCCTCCCAAAATAACTATAAAGGCGGCGGTCCAACGAGATTGCGCCCCGAACACCCCCCAGTAAATATGGGATGTAAAAAAAGAGGTATATGTGTCTACTGCAAACAATAAACCAGCAGAAAGCGTGAGTCTGAACGCTTTCAAACAACCACGCGCGTTCTATCTCATTTTCTCGATCGAGTTATGGGAGCGTTTTGGTTATTACGGCCTGCAAGGGATCATGGCCGTTTACCTGGTAAAACAGCTGGGTATGTCGGAAGCGGATTCCATTACTCTGTTCTCCTCCTTTAGCGCGCTGGTCTATGGTCTGGTTGCTATTGGCGGCTGGCTGGGCGATAAAGTGCTGGGCACCAAACGTGTCATCATGCTGGGCGCTATCGTGCTGGCCATCGGCTATGCGCTGGTGGCCTGGTCCGGCCATGATGCTGCCATCGTCTATATGGGTATGGCGACCATCGCCGTCGGTAACGGCCTGTTCAAAGCCAACCCGTCCTCCCTGCTTTCTACCTGCTATGACAAAAACGATCCCCGTCTGGACGGTGCATTCACCATGTACTACATGTCCATCAACATCGGTTCGTTCTTCTCGATGCTGGCAACCCCATGGCTGGCCGCTCGCTTCGGCTGGAGCGTGGCGTTTGCCCTCAGCGTGGTGGGGATGGTGATCACGATTATTAACTTTGCCTTCTGCCAGAAATGGGTAAAACAGTACGGTTCGAAACCGGACTTTGCCCCAGTGCACATGGGCAAACTGCTGGCGACCATCGCTGGCGTGGTGGTGCTGGTCGCCATCGCCACCTGGCTGCTGCACAACCAGGGCATCGCACGTATGGTGCTGGGCGTCGTCGCACTGGGTATCGTCGTGATTTTCGCCAAAGAAACCATCGGTCTGAAAGGTGCCGCGCGTCGTAAAATGATCGTCGCCTTCCTGCTGATGGTAGAAGCGATTGTCTTCTTCGTACTGTACAGCCAGATGCCGACCTCTCTGAACTTCTTCGCGATTCGTAACGTTGAGCACTCGATCCTCGGTATCGCCTTCGAACCGGAACAGTATCAGGCGCTGAACCCGTTCTGGATCATGATTGGTAGCCCTATTCTGGCAGCCATTTATAACAAGATGGGCGACCGCCTGCCGATGCCGCACAAGTTCGCTATCGGCATGGTACTGTGCTCCGGCGCGTTCCTCGTCCTGCCTTTAGGGGCGAAGTTCGCCAGCGACGCCGGCATCGTCTCGGTTAACTGGCTCATTCTGAGCTACGCGCTGCAGTCTATTGGTGAGCTGATGATTTCCGGCCTCGGCCTGGCGATGGTCGCTCAGCTGGTTCCGCAGCGTCTGATGGGCTTCATTATGGGCAGCTGGTTCCTCACTACCGCCGGCGCGGCGATCATCGCCGGGAAAATCGCCAACCTGATGGCGGTGCCGGAAAACGTCACCGATCCGCTGGTGTCGCTGGAAGTGTACGGCCACGTGTTCCTGCAGATTGGTATCGTCACCGCGGTTATCGCCGCCCTGATGCTGCTCACGGCGCCGAAGCTGAACCGTATGACTCAGGACGACAGCGCGGACCTGAAAGCACGCGAAACCGCGGCAGCCTGACGCCGCAGGGAAAACCAATTATTTTTAAGCCGCTAACGTTAGGTTAGCGGCTTTTTTTTTACCCCTGGCGGGACTAACATACAGAAAACTGCAGCCACGAGGAGTTACGCATGAAACTGTTCTACAAACCCGGCGCCTGTTCCCTGGCCTCGCATATCGCCCTGCGCGAAAGCGGCCTGGATTTCACGTTGCAGAGCGTGGACCTGGCCAAAAAACGGCTGGAAAACGGGGATGATTATCTGCTGATCAACCCGAAAGGTCAGGTGCCGGCGTTGCTGCTGGATGATGACATCCTGCTCACTGAGGGCGTGGCTATTATGCAGTACATCGCCGATCAGGTGCCGGACCGCCATCTGCTGGCGCCAGTAGGCTCCATTGCCCGCTACCAGACCCTGGAGTGGCTGAATTACGTGGCCACCGAGCTGCATAAAGGCTTTACCCCGCTGTTCCGCCCGGATACCCCGGAAGACTATAAGCCTGTCGCGCGGGCGTTGCTCGAGAAGAAACTGCAGTATGTTGATGAGTCGCTGGAAGATAAACAGTGGCTGACCGGCCATCGCTTTACTATCGCCGATGGCTATCTGTTCACCGTGCTGCGCTGGGGCTATGGCATAAAACTGGATATGGCTGCCTATGGTCATATCGGCAGCTGGATGGCGCAGGTGGCAGCGCGTCCGGCGGTGGCGGCCGCACTGGCGGCTGAAGGCTTAAAATAAGGCCTGAACCTGCCCGGCGGACCGTCGGGCAGGCCCGGGGAGTTACAGCCGGGTGGCGCTGAAGCAGTGCTCCGGTACGGCAATGCGATCCTGCGCCGCCACCACCTGCAGTTCATACTCTTGCATGTTTTTGGTGGTGAGCATGATCTCGTACACCGCGGCGGTAACGTGCTCAAGCGCATCGCGCAGGCTGGCACCCTGCAGCAGTTTCACCAGCAGCAGTCCACTGGTCACATCGCCGACGCCAACCGGCTGACGCAGGCCAAAATCCACCAGCGGCCGACTGATATGCCAGGCTTCTTCGGCCGTCACCAGCAGCATCTCAAAACGATCCATGCTCAGACCGGCGCGGGAAAGATGTTTAACCAACACCACCTCCGGCCCCTGGGCAATCAGCTCCCGCGCAGCAGCTACCGCTTCGCTGACGCTGGCGACCGGATGACCGCACAGGATCTCCAGTTCAACCAGATTCGGCGCAATAATATCGCTGGCCGGCAGCGCATAGCGCACGTGGAATTCCGCCACGCCGGGCGCGACGATACACCCTTTCTCCGGATGGCCCATCACCGGGTCACAAAAGTACTTCGCCGCCGGATTGGCCGCTTTCACCTGACGCACGATACCGAGGATATGCTCGCCCTGTTCAGCGGAACCGAGGTAGCCGCTCAGAACCGCATCGCAGGTCTGCAGCTTGTCGATGTCGGCAATGCCCTGGACGATCTCCGTCAGGTGTGAAGGCGGCATCACGCAACCGGTCCATTTACCGTATTGCGTATGGTTGGAGAACTGAACGGTATTCAGGGGCCAGACATTGGCGCCCAGACGGCGCATCGGAAACTCGGCGGCACTGTTGCCGGCGTGGCCAAACACAACGTGAGACTGAATGGCGAGGATGTTCTTCATTTTCTTACCACAACCCTAAAAAGAAAAAGGGCGTGGTTTCCCACGCCCTGGTTTTATTTTTTATTTCCAGCAGACCAGGCAGTAATTCTTTTTACCGCGACGCAGTAAGGTGTAGCGGCCGAACAGACGGTCGCTGTCGCTGAATACATATTCCGGGTCGGCCTGTTTTTCACCGTTGATGGTCACCGCGTTCGAGGCAACGGTTTTACGCGCCTGACCGCGGGACGGCTGCAGCTCGGAATCCACCAACGCCTGCAGGAGATCGGCGCCTTTTTCCATTTCGATCATCGGCACGCCATCCTGCGCCAGCTGTTCGAAATCTGCTTCGCTCAGGTCGCTCAGGTTACCGTTGAACAGGCTTTCGGTAATGCGCTTCGCCGCTTCCAGGCCTTCTTCGCCGTGGACCAGGCGCGTCACCTGCTCTGCCAGCACGTACTGGGCGCGCGGCGCTTTACCGCTGTTTTTGTCTTCTTCTTCCAGAGCATTGATCTCCGCCATGTCCATAAAGGTGAAGAACTTGAGGAAGCGATAGACATCAGCATCCGCGGTGTTGATCCAGAACTGGTAGAATTTGTACGGACTGGTTTTCTTCGGATCCAGCCACACGGCGCCGCCTTCGGTTTTACCGAATTTGGTGCCGTCTGCTTTGGTGATCAGCGGAACCGTCAGGCCAAACACCTGGTTCTGGTGCAGGCGACGGGTCAGATCGATACCGGAGGTGATGTTGCCCCACTGGTCGGAGCCGCCGATCTGCAGCGCTACGCCGTGCAGCTTGTTCAGGCAGGCAAAGTCGTACCCTTGCAGCAGGTTGTAGGAGAACTCGGTAAAGGAGATACCCTGATCGTCACGATTCAGACGCTGCTTCACCGCTTCTTTGTTGATCATCTGGTTAACAGAGAAGTGTTTGCCGATATCGCGCAGGAAGGTCAGCACGTTCATGCTGCCAAACCAGTCATAGTTGTTCGCCGCGATCGCCGAGTTGTCGCCACAGTCAAAATCAAGGAACGGGGCCACCTGTTTGCGGATTTTATCCACCCACTCCTGCACGGTATCCTCGGTATTTAGCTTACGCTCAGCGGCTTTAAAGCTTGGGTCGCCAATCAGACCGGTTGCGCCGCCCACCAGCGCTACAGGTTTATGACCTGCCTGCTGGAAGCGTTTCAGGCATAACAATGGAACAAGATGCCCCAAATGCAAGCTGTCAGCGGTAGGATCGAAGCCGCAATAGAGCGCGATCGGGCCTTGCGCCAGTCGCTCTGCTAACGCTTCCTCGTCCGTCACCTGGGCTACCAGCCCCCGCTCTTGCAATTGTTTAATCAAGTTACTGCTTGCCATCAAATTCTCCATGTATAAACGACTGCACCTCTGCCGGTACACGACTTTTCGCCAGATGCGAAAAGTACATAGAATAAAGCGCCGGCCCTTTCAGCGCCAGCGCTTCGATAACTAATTTCGGCGTTTACGGTGCCAGGCGGTCTATTTTCCAGGCGCCATTATCACGCTGGTATAAAAAGCGGTCATGCAGCCGATGTTCGCCCCCCTGCCAGAACTCCATCTGCTCGACGCTGACGCGGAATCCGCCCCAGAAACTCGGCAGCGGCACTTCCCCCTGCTGGAATTTCTGCTTCAGCTCGAGGAATTTGCTCTCCAGGATCCCGCGGGCGGAAATGCGACTGGACTGCTGGGAGACCCAGGCGCCGATTTGGCTATCGCGCGGACGGCTGTGGAAATATTTGACCACCTCCAGCGTCGACAAGCGCTCCGCTTTGCCGATCACCATCACCTGGCGCTCCAGCATATGCCACGGAAACAGCAGGCTCACCTGGGGATTTTTTTCAATCTGATGGGCTTTGCGGCTGCCAAGGTTGGTATAAAACACCAGCCCTTTTTCATCGTAATGCTTCAGCAGCACAATACGCTGGTAAGGTTGGCCGCGCTCATCAACGGTAGCAACCACCATCGCGGTCGGGTCTGCGAGTTTCGCGTCACAGGCCTGACGCAGCCAGCGTTCAAACAGCGGCAGGGGTTCAGCAGGAAGATCGTGGCGACGCAAACCGCCACGGGTATATTCACGGCGCAAGTGCGCGATTTGCTGGAGTTCGTCGTTATCAGACATGGCCATTGAGGATGTAGTCATAAGGTGGCGTTATTGTGCGCCCCCCCGACAGAAATCTCAACGTTTGGCCGTCTGCAGCTGACAGTTATCGAGGATGATGCGATCGCGTTTATAGACGGTAGCGGTATCGCCCTTCGACCAGAAGACGTAGACGCCGTCGGTGTAGCGCGCCCCCGAAGCCGACAGCCCCTCAGCCAGGTTCAGTTGCTGATTATCATAGATAAAACTCACCTGTTGGCGGGTATTATTGCGATGGACCGTTAACGGTTTCTGGTCGCATTGATACTCCAGCGTGTCCGTCTGCATCCGCTCGACAAACTGGTTGTAGTAGCTACAGCCCGCCAGCATAAAAGGTACAACTGCGATAAGAATTTTTTTCATTCGTTTGCCTTCGACTTTCCCGGTCACGGAGGGCACTCCGCCCACCGCTTAACTTGTCCAGTTTACCGGTCGCGCCGTGTTTAAGATTTCAGTTAACTCCGATTCTGCGGCGGGTTAGCCGGGAAAATGGCGCCCAGCACCGTGGCTTCGCTGGCGCCGGTCACTGAGGGAAGATTACCCGGCAGCCCCGCCAGCGTGCGCCAGGCCAGCCAGGCAAAGGCCAGCGCCTCCATATCATCGCCGCTGATCCCCGCCTCATCGGTGGTGGAGACTTCGGTTCCCGGCAGCAGTGCCGCCAGGCGCGCCATTAACAAGGGGTTACGCGCGCCGCCGCCGCACACTAACAAACGCTCGCAGCCGCCGCTTAACAATACCTGCTCACTGATGGTCACAGCGGTTAATTCCGCCAGCGTGGCCTGCACATCCTGCCCACGCAGTCCCGAATAACGGGCCAGATGTTTTTCCAGCCAACCGTAATTGAAATATTCACGACCGGTGCTTTTCGGCGCCGGTAAAGCAAACCACGGATCGCTCAGCATGTCCTGCAGCAGCGGCAGCAGCACTTTACCTTCGCTGGCCCACTGGGCATCCTTATCATACGGTTTACCCTGCTGACGCCAGATCCAGGCGTCCAGCAACATATTTCCCGGCCCGGTATCATAGCCGCGCACCGGCTGCCCCGGCACCAGCAGCGACACGTTGGCGATGCCACCGATATTCAGCACCATCCGCCGTTCAATGGGATGCGCCAGCAGCGCATGATGAAATGCCGGGACCAACGGCGCCCCCTGCCCGCCAAGCGCCATATCGCGCCGGCGAAAATCCCCCACCACCGTGACTCCGGTATGCGCGGCGATCTGGTTGTTGTCGCCGATTTGCAGCGTGTGCGGCGCGTCGCCTTGCGGTTCATGCCATACGGTCTGTCCATGGCAGCCGATAGCGATAACGTCGGTGGGCTTGAGATTTTCCTGGCGCATCAGCGCCAGTACGGCATCGGCAAACAGCCGCCCCAGACGAGTGTCCAGACGCCCCAGTTGTGAGAGGGTCAACGACTGGCCCTGGCAAATCGCGAGGATCTCTTCTTTTATTGGGTGTGGTATGGGCCAGGTGAGACTGGCCTGCTGCGCCACGATGTTTTCGTTGATGGCGGCCAATACGACATCGATACCATCAAGGCTGGTACCGGACATAACGCCAATAAAGCGACCCGATCTCATACGTTTTTCCTTCATTCCATGACCCTCGTATACGCCTCACTCCACCATAAAGCGCCCGCTAATGCTATGTTGTTATAATACTTTTTAACAATAGAGCGACATTTCAGAGAACACCGTAAAGAACCGGCGTTTAGTTTAGGTTGAAGCATCATTAATTATTATTTTTTGTATAGTCAGGGCGGAAGCTATGCCCGCCGGCGACTAAATGCCATATAATTAACCGTATGGACGTTCAATTGAACACCTTCGGTGAACAGGAGATTCATAAATGATTTTACGTGTTTTGGCTGTATCGATGATTGGTTTTACGCTCGCAGGCTGCGTGAGCAGCAGCGGCCTGTCCGGCGACGTTTATTCCGCATCTGAAGCCAAACAGGTGCAGAGCGTAACTTACGGTACGATTGTGCATACGCGCGCCGTGCAGATCCAGAGCGGCGACGACAGCAATGCCATCGGCGCCATTGGCGGTGCAGTGCTCGGCGGGTTCCTCGGCAACACCATCGGCGGCGGTACCGGACGCTCTCTTGCCACCGCGGCTGGCGCGGTCGCGGGCGGCGTCGCAGGCCAGGGCGTTCAGGGTGCAATGAACAAAACCCAGGGCGTAGAACTGGAAATCCGTAAGGATGATGGCAACACCATTCTGGTGGTGCAGAAACAGGGCAGCACGCCGTTCTCTGTGGGTCAGCGCGTCGCCATTGCCGGCAGCGGCAGCCAGGTCACCGTTTCTCCTCGATAACACCCCTTGCGATGCGGCCCGTTGCGCCGCATCGTATTTTTCAGCCGCGGTTATTCCACCGTAATAGATTCGTATTAGCAATCAGATATATTATATTCAAGTAGTTCATCAATCATTGCGCCTGCGCAATATCTTATCTCACCGCCCCCACTACTCTCAGATTGTCATAATACTTTGTCGACTGAACGTCGCTGTTGCTTTTCTCTCTGGGATCTTGCCTATGCTCAAACATGTCAATCATGTTGCTAAACGTTTTATTATATATGTTTTTATTTGCTTACTGGCCGGGTTCGGCATTGCCGGAGTGACCGCTTTTTTTCATACCAGTTTCAGCACTACCTCATCAATATTATTTCCTCTACTGACCAGCTTTCTGATGGTCTTTCATATTACTATTGCCTGTTTTATGGGCATGAAATACTGGAGCAACAAGCGCCGCCTGTACCTTACACCTGTTGCTTTCGGCTTTGCCTGTTCAGCGCTGCTGATGCTGGGCACCCTCAGCAGCTATCCGGACTGGCTTACCTGCAGCACGACCCCGGTCATTAATCAAAATGACGCCGTTATCTATTATTTCTTTCGCAATATAATGATGGCTGTATTATTCATGTCATCTATTGTTTTGTATTACTTCCGCCAGCGCATCATGCACTCGCTGAAAGCACACGTGATTACATTCGCGGCATGTATCGTTTTTACATTAACAATTATTTTTTTATCGTGGATGTACTCCAGCCACTCGCCGTGGCTGAGCGTCAATTTTATCGACAATCTTAGCCATACCTTCACGCCGCTGTGGCAAAGTATTATCGGCTGGCTGCTGATGGCTATCTGGTTTATCACGCTTATTTTATTAATTAGCCTGAGTAAACTACGCAATATTTTCTGGTTTAGCGGCGCTTTTTTTTGCAGCGCTTATCTTTACACCCTCTTCCAGCTAGTCTCCACCGCCGGGGAACTCGATCAGACCTGGTACCAGGCGCGTTTTTTCGAAACGCTTTGTACCCTGTTCCTGATTCTGGTGCTGCTGGTCGACGTCTTTATGCTCTACCGTGAGTCTAACCATAAGTATGTCCACTCGTACCAGAACTCGATTCGCGACCCGTTGACCCGGCTTTATAACCGCAGCTTCTTCTACGACACCCTGAACCAGCAGCTGGCGAAGGTAAACCCCCAACATCCGCTGTCAGTGATTATCAGTGACCTCGATCATTTCAAACGCATCAATGATAACTACGGCCACGTCGCCGGCGACAAGGTGATCCAGTTTGCCGCCTCGGTGCTGGAGAACCATTCGCGCATGGATGACGCTGCTGCCCGCATTGGCGGTGAGGAGTTTGCCCTGCTGCTGGTCAACACCGCCGAGAAAGACGCCCTGGCGATCGCCGAGCGTATCCGCCTGGCCGTCAACGCTGAGCAACACCCTCTGCCGGAGCGAATGACCATCAGTATGGGGTTGTATACGACGCGCGATAGAAGCGTGAGCGCAGAAACGTGCGTCGAGCGCGCAGATGCGGCCATGTATGAAGCGAAAAACAGCGGGCGTAATCGGGTGGTGGTCTGGCGTCACCCTGGCGACTAAAAAAAACGGCCCGGGGCAACCCGGGCCGCAAAGGATTAATCTTTTGCCTGGAGATCGAGGATATTTTGTTCAAGTTTACGAATTAAGTGGAGCAACGTTTCCACTTCCTGCTTTGAGACCCCCGACAGGATTTCATCGCGGGTCTTGCCTATCACCTCTTCCATCTCATTGATCAACGGTTCAGCTTTTTCAGTGAGCTTGATGCGTTTGGCCCGCCGGTCGCTTGAACAGGTCTGGCGAGAAATAAGCCCTTTCTCCTCCAGCTGATCGAGCGTGCGCACCAGCGACGGCTGTTCAATGCCGATGGCTTTAGCCAGCTGGATCTGCGACTGCTCAGGCGGCAGCTGATGGATGTTATGCAGCGTGACCCAGTGAGTCTGCGTTAACTCCAGAGGTTTCAGGCGATGGTCGATTAGCGCGCGCCAAACGCGGACTAAACGTGCCAGATCAGAACCAAGTGGCGATTCCAATTTCATCTCCTTATAATTAGCTTGCTAAGTTATTATACTGATTTTAGAATAGTGTGCAGCATTTGAATTATCAAAACAAATGAATTACTTGATTCAACAAAAACCAAAACAATGATTTACACTGTTATAGCGTAGCACGCTCTGAGGTTACCCCTGTAATGGCAAAGGATTTTTGCTTGTGAAACTGAGTCTTAACACATCCGGATTGCCGCTGCAGGACCTGGTGTTCGGCGCGTCCGTCTATTTCCCTCCGCTGTTCAAAGCCGTCTTATTAGGTTTTTTTATCTGGTTGTTTTTACATCGTCAGCTGCGTGACTGGATGTATGCCGGCGACATCTGGCATCCCCTGCTGATGGATCTCTCGCTGTTCGCGCTCTCGGTCTGTCTGGCCCTGGTGTTACTGATTGCCTGGTGATGTCCTTGCTATGAAAAAACTAAAATATCTGTCAACGCTGTTGGTTGCGGCCATCGCCCTGATCGCCGCATGGCTGTTATGGAATTTCTACACCCAGTCCCCCTGGACCCGCGACGGCAAAGTGCGTGCAGAGCAGGTCGGGATCACCCCTCAGGTCTCCGGTAGCATTCTGCAGTTGAACGTGACGGACAACCAACGGGTCAACGCCGGGGATGTTCTGTTCACTATCGACGACACCCCCTACCGTATCGCCGTGCTGAACGCCCAGGCGCAGCAGGCGAAAGCGCAAGCCGAGGTGGCGAAAGCGCAGGCTGAGCAAACGAAGGCCGCCAGCGAGGCACGTCGTCGTCGCAACCTGTCGCAGAATGCGATCTCGGCTGAAGATCTTGAGAACGTCAACACCGCGCTGAATACGGCCACCACCAACCTGGCGGCCGCCAGAGCGGGACTGGGCGTCAGCGAAGCGATGCTGAAACATGCGCAATGGCAGCTAAGCCAAACAACGGTCAAAGCGCCAGTGGACGGCTGGGTGACCAACCTCTCCACCCGCGTCGGCGATTACGCCACTACCGGCCATCCGGTCTTTGCTCTGGTAGACAGCCACTCGTTTTACGTGCTGGGCTACTTTGAAGAGACTAAACTGCGTCATATCCGCATCGGCGATCCGGCGCAGATTATTCTCTACAGTAATCAGCAGACGCTGCACGGGCATGTCGCCAGCATCGGCCGGGCGATTGTCGATCAGAGCGTGGAACAGGGAACCGGGCTGGTGGCCAACATCAAACCGAATATCCCCTGGGTACGCCTCGCGCAGCGCGTTCCGGTGCGGATTGCCTTTAATGAGCTACCGGCGGACGTCACTCTGGTCTCCGGCACCACCTGCACTGTCTCGATCGGCGGGCAGTAATGAATCTGCAGGCCCTGTCGTGGCGCACACTGCCCTGGGTTAAAGCCACCCGTCCACAGTGGCGATACGCGTTGCGTAATGGCATCGCTATGTGTCTCGCGTTAAGCATCGCCTACGCGCTGGATCTCGATGAGCCGTACTGGGCGATGACCTCCGCGGCAGTGGTCAGCTTTCCCACCGTCGGCGGCGTGATCAGTAAAAGCTTTGGCCGCATCGCCGGCAGCCTGCTCGGCGCCTGCGCCGCCCTGCTGCTGGCGGGCCATACGCTGAACGATCCCTGGCTGTTTCTGTTCAGTATTTCCGGCTGGCTGGCGCTGTGCACCTGGGCCTGCGCGCTGTTCACCAACAACGTGGCCTACGCCTTTCAGCTTGCCGGCTATACCTGCGCCATCATCGCGTTTCCGGTGATTAACATCAGCGACAGCTACGAACTTTGGGTGATCGCCCAGTCGCGCGTCTGCGAAGTCATCGTTGGGATCCTCTGCGGCGGACTCATGATGATGATCCTGCCCAGCACCTCCGACGGCAGCAACCTGCTGACGGCCCTGAAAACCATGCACGCCCGGCTGCTGGAGCACGCCAGCCTGCTGTGGGTGCCGGAGACGACGGATGCCATCCGCACCGCTCACGAAAGCGTGATTGGTCAGATCCTCACCATGAACCTGCTGCGCATCCAGGCCTTCTGGAGTCACTACCGCTTCCGTCGGCAGAATCCCCTGCTGAACTACCTGCTGCATCAGCAGCTCCGAATGACCAGCGTCATTTCCAGTCTGCGACGTATGTTGCTGAACTGGCCGGACGCGCCGGCGAACACTCGTCAGGTGCTGGAGTCGCTGCTTGCTGAACTCGCTGCTCCCCATGCTGACAGCTATCATGTCGCCCGCATTCTGGCGCCTCTGGCGCCGCCGCCGGAGGCCGATTACCGTCATATCGCCTTTTGGGCGCGACTGCGCTATTTCTGTCGCATTTATCTGGAAAGCAGTCGCTGGATCCGCCGGGTAGAGAATGCGTCGGCGATCGCCGAGTTCAACGTACCTTCGGCGCCAGCCCTGGCCCGCCACACCGACCAGGCAGAGGCCTTGCTCAATGGCATCCGTACTTTTTGCGCGCTGGTGGCGATTGGCGCATGGGGGATCAGCACCCAGTGGACCAGCTGCGCGGCTGCCCTGACCCTGGCCTCCATCTGCTGCGTGCTCTATTCGGTCTCGGCTTCGCCGTTTCGATCGCTGACGCTGCTGATGCAGACCCTGGTGCTGCTGTCGCTGTTCAGTTTTGTGGTGAAGTTCGGCCTGATGGTGCAGATAACCGACCTGTGGCAGTTTCTGCTATTTCTGTTCCCGCTCCTGACCACCATGCAGTTGCTCAAGCTACAGTGGCCCAAATATGCCGGCCTGTGGGGACAGCTTATCGTGTTTATGGGCTCGTTTATCTCCGTCACCAATCCGCCGGTGTACGACTATGCGGCTTTTTTCAATGATAACTTAAGCAAGATTGTCGGCGTGGGCTTTGCCTGGCTGGCTTTTGCGGTGCTCAGCCCGGGATCGGA
This sequence comes from Klebsiella sp. HMSC25G12, assembly GCF_001807705.1. Taxonomy (NCBI): domain Bacteria; kingdom Pseudomonadati; phylum Pseudomonadota; class Gammaproteobacteria; order Enterobacterales; family Enterobacteriaceae; genus Klebsiella; species Klebsiella sp. HMSC25G12. Next base: position 16,311 of record NZ_KV789908.1, read on the forward strand.
TGCCCGTAAAGGACGGCGCCATATCAGAGCGTTACGGCGTCACTTTGTCGATCAGCTCAGCCGCCATCCCCAGCATAGCGAACATGAATTTGAATCGCTGGTGTACCACCATGTCAGCCAGCTCAGTCAGAGTAAAGATGCCCTGGCACGGCGCTGGTTACTACGTTGGGGGGTGGTGCTGCTCAACTGCTCGCACGTCGTCTGGCAGCTTCGGGAATGGGAAACCCGCTCCGATCCCCTCGCCCAGGTGCGCGACCTGTGCATCAATTTGCTGCGCGATGTGATGAGCGAGCGCGGCGTGCAGCAGCGCCCGCTGGCCTCCACCCTGCAGGAGCTGCTGCGGATCTGCGACGTCCTGAACCACCATCATCAGCCAGCGGCCCGGGAGCTGGCCGCCGCAATCTGGCGACTGTATTGCGCCCTGTCACAGCTCGAACAGGCCCCGATCGCCGGCACGATTGGCGAAAAGACTACTTAATCACCCCGCAGGCAAACCGCTCGCCGCCGCCGCCCAGCGGCTGCGGGTTGTCGGCCATATTATCGCCGCCCACGTGGACCATCAGCGCTTTCCCCTTCACCTCATTCAGCGTTTTCAGACGTGGGGCAATAATTGGCTGGTCGGCCACGCCCGCGTCGTTGACCACCAGCAGAGGCAGATCGCCAAGATGCCCGGTGCCCAGCGGCCCTTCGTGTTTCCCGGTATGTTGCGGGTCATAATGTCCGCCCGCCGCCCCGGCGGCCACCGCTTTGCCCTCTTTCATCGCCGGCTGGCAGCTGCCTTCGGCATGAATATGAAAGCCGTGCTTGCCCGGCGGCAATGCCCGCAGTTCGGGGGCGAACTCGAGGCCGCGGTCGGTTTCGGTGATTTTTACACTGCCGATGGACTGCCCGACGCCCTGGGGGGTCACGAGATTAAGTTGAACATCTTCACTGACGGCCTGTGCGCCAGCGCAAAATGCGAGGGATAAGATCGCGAGAATACATCGTTGCATAACACCTCCGGATGGCTGTCTCCCTGTTAAGTGTAAACCAGGAACGCCTTTCCGGAGGCGAAATGCCCGTTACGGTACGTCGTAACCGAGCGCGGCTTTGCGGATACGGAACCACTGCTGACGGGTCATGTTAAGTTTTTCGGCCACGATCGCGGAACGCACGCGTTCGATTTTGCCCGAGCCGATAATCGGCAGCGGCTGCGAGGGCAGACGCAATATCCAGGCGTAGACCACCTGCTCGATGCTGTCGGCATTGAGCTCATGCGCTACCTGCGCCAGCTCATCGCGCAGCGGCTGGAAGCCCTCTTCATTGAACAGGCGTCCGCCGCCAAGGCAGGACCATGCCATCGGACGAATACGCAGCTGCTGCAGCTGATCGAGCGTGCCGTCGAGCAACAGCGGCTGATGCACCGGCGAGATTTCGACCTGATTGGTGGCCAGGGTAAACGGCAGGCGCGACTGCAGAAGAGTGAACTGGGCTGGGGTAAAGTTAGATACGCCAAAGTGGCGCACTTTTCCGCTGTGATGCAGCGCGAGGAACGCCTCAGCCACTTCATCGGCATTCATTAGCGGATCCGGCCGATGGATCAGCAGCAGATCGAGATGGTCCGTCGCCAGATTACGCAGCGATTGCTCAGCGCTGAGCACGATGTGGTCGCGGTCGGTGATATAGTGGCCGATGGTGTTTTCAGCCCGCGCCCGGGTGGCGATGCCGCATTTGCTGACAATTTCCATGCGATTACGCAGATGCGGCGCCAGCTTCAGCGCTTCGCCAAAGGCAGCCTCACACTGATAATCGCCATAGATATCGGCGTGATCGACAGTGGTTACGCCTAAATCGAGATGCTGTTCAATAAAGCTGACCAGCTCGCCTGGCGACATTTTCCAGTCCATCAGACGCCAGTAGCCCATCACAAAACGCGAAAATTCCGGCCCCTGGGGAGCCATAGCAATACGCTGAACCATAACCGCTTCCTCAATAAAAAAGTGTACTGAGTATACGTACTTTTTGGTTTAAAACAGTGAGGGTTGCTGCGGTTCTTCCGCCGGTTCCGGCTTGTTCGCGCGTATTTTGCGCAGCAGCCGTTGGCGGCAGAGACGCAACACCTCCTGTTTCTGCGCATCGCTCATCGTTTGCCAGTTAAAACGTTCCTCACGGCTGCGGAAACAGCCGCGACAGTAGCCGCGCTCGTCGGTCTGACATATTCCCCGGCACGGGCTCTGCACCGGGAAAAACTCTAACTGCTCTGCCACCACACGTCTCCTGTCTCCTCGTCTCCTTTCATTGAAGACGTTTCCCCGCGCCGACGCAAATTTTGTTCACTACGTGCTGCGCCAGCTAACATTTTTCCGCCGACGCTTGCATTAGACCAATCGGTCTACTACAGTGTGCTCCATGAACAGACACAGCGAATGCGATACCCGAGAACATATCCTGGTCACCGGCGAGCAGCTCTGCATGCATCGCGGTTTTACCGGAATGGGCTTGAGCGAACTTCTGAAGACGGCGGAAGTGCCTAAGGGCTCTTTCTACCATTACTTCCGCTCTAAAGAAGCCTTCGGCGTCGCGCTGCTCGAACATCACTACACCGGATATCTGCAGCGCCTGGTCGACCACTTCGATCATGGCGACGGCAACTATCGTGACCGCCTGCTGGCTTATTATCAGCACACGCTGAATCAGTTCTGCCAGCAGGGGATTATTAGCGGCTGTCTTACCGTCAAGTTGTCGGCAGAGGTTTGCGACCTGTCGGAAGATATGCGTACCGCCATGGACCATGGTGCCAGTCAGATTATCGCCCTGCTGGGCGACGCGCTGGAGAAAGGACGTCAGGAAGGCAGTCTGGCGTTTGACGGCGAGGCCATGACCCTGTCGCAGGTGCTGTATTCCCTGTGGCTCGGGGCCAACCTGCAGGCCAAAATTACGCGTAGCGCAAGGCCGCTGGAAAGCGCCCTTGCCCACGCCAAACAGATTATTGCGGCGCCTGCGGTATAACAGGCGTTTTTATTTCATCAGTTACTAGACGACCGGTCTACTCAGGAGTCACTATGTCGGAAGCAAAATTATTCAGCCCGTTGAAAGTCGGTGCGGTCACCGTCCCTAATCGCGTATTTATGGCGCCGTTGACGCGTCTGCGCAGCATCGAGCCGGGCGATATCCCTACCCCGCTGATGGGCGAATACTACCGCCAGCGCGCCAGCTCCGGCCTGATCATCACCGAAGCGACGCAGATTTCTGCCCAGGCCAAAGGCTATGCCGGCGCGCCGGGCCTGCACAGCCCGGAGCAGATTGCCGCCTGGCAGAAAATCACCGCCGGTGTTCATGCGGAAAATGGCCGTATCGCCGTCCAGCTGTGGCACACCGGGCGTATTTCCCATAGCAGCCTGCAACCTGGCGGCGGCGCGCCGGTAGCGCCTTCCGCGCTGAGCGCCGGTACTCGCACCTCCCTGCGCGATGAAAACGGCCATGCTATTCGCGCCGACACCTCGATGCCGCGTGCCCTGGAAACCGAAGAGATCCCGGGGATCGTCGACGATTTTCGTCAGGCGGTCGGCAATGCCCGTGACGCTGGCTTCGATCTGGTTGAGTTGCACTCGGCCCACGGCTATCTGCTGCACCAGTTCCTCTCGCCGTCGGCGAACCAGCGTACCGATCAGTACGGCGGCAGCGTGGAGAACCGTGCCCGTCTGGTACTGGAAGTGGTCGACGCAGTGAGCAAAGAGTGGAGCGCTGACCGGATCGGCATCCGCGTGTCGCCGATTGGCAGCTTCCAGAATGTGGATAATGGCCCGAACGAAGAAGAAGACGCGCTGTATCTGATTAGCGAACTGGCGAAACGCGGTATCGCCTATCTGCACATGTCCGAGCCGGACTGGGCGGGCGGCAAGCCGTACAGCGAAGCCTTCCGTCAGAAAGTTCGCGACCGCTTCCCGGGCGTGATCATTGGCGCTGGCGCCTACACGGTAGAAAAAGCTAACGATCTTATCAATAAAGGGCTCATTGATGCTGTGGCCTTTGGCCGCGATTACATCGCCAACCCGGATCTGGTGGCCCGTCTGCAGAAAAAAGCGGCGCTCAACCCCCAGCGCCCGGAAACTTTCTATGGCGGCGGCGCGGAAGGCTACACCGACTACCCTACGCTGTAATCCCTCCATTGATAGCGGCGACGTATCGCCGCTATACTCAAGGTTCTGATCTATCAAATAAACTGCATAGGGGACATTATGCGCTTACTCCACACCATGCTGCGCGTTGGCGACCTGCAACGTTCTATCGACTTCTATACCAACGTGTTGGGCATGAAGCTGCTGCGCACCAGCGAAAACCCGGAGTACAAGTACTCCCTCGCCTTTGTCGGCTACGGCGAAGAGAGCGAAACCGCGGTGATCGAACTGACCTACAACTGGGGCGTGGACAGCTATGAGCTGGGCACCGCCTACGGCCATATCGCGCTGAGCGTCGACAACGCCGCCGAAGCCTGCGAACGGATCCGCCAGAACGGGGGCAACGTCACCCGTGAAGCCGGCCCGGTAAAAGGCGGCACCACCGTCATCGCCTTCGTGGAAGATCCGGACGGTTACAAAATCGAGCTCATTGAAGAGAAAGATGCCGGCAAAGGTCTGGGCAACTAACGCTTCCCGAGCCAGGCCTCTTTAATGCCATGGCTCGCCCGGGCGCTGCGGCGCCCGTTGTTTTCACCCCTGCCTGCTGCAAGCCGCGGCAAAATTTGCCATAATGCGCGCTACTTTTTTCCAGCTAAGAGAATCTGATGTCCGAGAATGCTCAACTGAATGGTCTGTGCGACCGTTTCCGCGGTTTTTATCCGGTGGTGATTGATGTTGAAACCGCAGGATTTAATGCCAAAACCGACGCCCTGCTGGAGATCGCCGCCATTACGTTGAAGATGGATGAGCAAGGCTGGCTGATGCCCGATGAAACGCTGCATTTCCATGTTGAACCTTTCGAGGGCGCCAATCTGCAGCCCGAAGCGCTGGCCTTTAACGGAATTAACCCGCACGACCCGGAGCGCGGCGCCGTCAGCGAATACGATGCCCTGCATGCCATCTTCAAAATGGTACGCAAAGGGATGAAAGAGAGCGACTGCAGCCGGGCGATCATGGTGGCGCACAATGCGACCTTTGACCACAGCTTCACCATGACCGCCGCCGAACGCGCGGGGCTTAAACGCAATCCGTTCCATCCGTTTGTTACCTTCGACACCGCCGCGCTGAGCGGGCTGGCGCTGGGCCAGACGGTGCTGTCGAAAGCCTGTATCGCCGCGGGTATGGCGTTCGATGGCGCGCAGGCCCACTCCGCCCTGTACGATACCGAGCAGACGGCGCAGCTGTTTTGTGAGATTGTGAACCGCTGGAAGCGTCTGGGCGGCTGGCCGCTGCCCGTGGCCACCCCGGAGTAATAAAAAAAGCGACTTCCAGGAAGTCGCTTTTTTACGGATGGCGGGAATTACTCCGCTTTCGGCTCGTCGGTGTGGTACTTCGCCGCCGTCTCTTTGATCAGCTGCTGCAGTTCACCGCGCTGGTACATTTCGATGACGATATCGCAGCCGCCCACCAGTTCACCGTCTACCCACAGCTGCGGGAAAGTCGGCCAGTTGGCGTATTTAGGCAGCTCGGCGCGGATATCCGGGTTCTGCAGGATATCAACGTAAGCAAAACGTTCGCCACAGGCGGACAGCGCCTGAACGGCCTGGGCAGAGAAACCGCAGCTTGGCAGCTTCGGCGACCCTTTCATGTACAACAGGATCGGGTTTTCAGCGATTTGGCGTTGGATCTTTTCTAAAGTCGAGCTCATTGTCGTGCTTCCTTAAACTTCTTTCTACGGCAGTAACTTGTCATTGTAGCGTCCTGTAGGCAGGACGGATAATAACATTTTTTTCACTATTCATATTTTATCTTCTGTTGCGCGAAGTTGCCTTAAAAATATCATTTTGCCGTCGCAGGCGGGCGCTCATTGCGCATTTTCTGTGCGAGACGGTCAATGTCTGACGCGTTTTCTTGCAATCGTTAACCAATCGACATTTTTGATACAAAAGAATATTAACTTTCCGGGTTTTTATGCTTTAGAATCATTCCGGTTTGTCATTCATCGTCAGGCATTTGTACATGTCTGTAATTAATCAGGGGATTGCTCAGTGGCGCGGCTAAACAAAATCGCGATATCGCTCTGTGCATTACTGTTCACATCTATCTCATTCACGCCACTGGCTCAGGCGTCAGGGCATACGCACGCCTCCGCTTCGCCAAAGGCGTTGCCCGCGAAAAGTGGCTCAGAGCGCAAGAAAAAAGCTACCAGTCAAAAAAGTAAAACCACCGCTAAAACCACCAGTAAAAAGTCCTCGAGCACCCGGCTCCCTTCCCGCACTACCGCAGCAAGCCAAACCGCACTTCATCGTCAGGCCGCCGGCGCGACGAAAAAATGCGTGCTGCGTAAAGGTTATAAAAAGCAGTGCGCGAAAACGGTCGCCGCCAGCGCCGAGCCGACCCTGGCGCTGAACAGCGTCAAAAGCAAATGCGTGGTGCGTAAGGGCTATAAAAAACGCTGTAAACCTGAGGCCAGCGATGCGAATTTAACGATCGCTGACGCCCATAAAGTCCGGGTGCAGAAAGCGCAAAGTACCGCCATGAACAAATTGATGGGCCAGTTGGGTAAACCCTATCGCTGGGGCGGCACCTCGCCACGTACCGGCTTTGACTGCAGCGGACTGGTTTATTACGCCTATAAGGACCTGGTCAAAATTCACATCCCGCGTACGGCTAATGAAATGTACCACCTGCGCGATGCGCGTCCGGTGGATCGTGATGAACTGCAGAGCGGCGATTTGGTCTTCTTCCGCACCCGCGGACGCGGTACTGCCGACCACGTTGGCGTCTACGTCGGCAACGGGAAATTTATTCAGTCACCACGCACAGGTCGTGATATACAAATCACCTCCCTGAGCGAGGATTACTGGGTTCGCCATTATGTTGGCGCTCGTCGCGTCATGACGCCGAAAACCATTCGCTGATCCTGGTCTGCCGCTACGGCGGCAGACCGCCTCACCTGCGCGTCTTTCCCTTCTACCGTCAAAGGATACTGCATATTCATCTCCTTGCCCGGCGCTTCCCGACGATAGCGGGTGGGCGACATACCAAAGTGACGGTGAAAGGTCCGGCAGAAAGCGGCCTGTCCGTCGTATCCCAGGCACTGAGAAATACTCTGTATCGACGCTTGCGTCTGCGTTAAATAGATTGTCGCAATGGTCATTTTTCGCCGACTGACGTAGTTCGCCAGCGTGCAGCCGGTCACCATGGCGAACTGCCGCTGGAAATACCAGTGCGAATAACCGGACTTTTTCGCAATCGTGCTGACCGGCAGGGTGTCTAAAATATGGGCTTCGATCCAGTCAACGATCCCCTGCACAACCGGGATCATCTTCGGGCTCACCGCCTCACCTGTTTTTGCCATCGTAGCCATCCTGTGGGAAATTCATGTCGGCGGTCATATTTGTCATACAAATAGCAAAATAGACAATGAATTATTGGCATAGCGGCGATTGCCTGGGCGCATATTTTAATTAAACCATTAATTTTAAAGACATATCACCCTCAACCATGATGCGCGGCTGCGATCGTCAGAGAAAAACAGAAGACGTTAAACCTTCCCTGCGAGAGTCGGAAAAGCGCAGACGGCGTCTCCTTATACATTTTTGCAACATCTGCGAGCGGTTTGACGCCTCGCCCCGTAGAAAACGGTTAAGCCTTCATCAGTTGCGCCTGCGGCAATAGCCTTTATCGTTGTAAGGCTTTTCACTGCTTGCGGCAAATGTTAACATTCTCAATACAATAACAGCCCGTGACGCGACAGCGTCGGGTGGCCAGAACACGATTCAGGCGAAAGCCTCATCTTGTCAATGTGAGCTAAAACAAAAAGTTATAAGGAGAGTAGCAATGTCGTTTGAATTACCTGCATTACCATATGCAAAAGACGCCCTGGCGCCGCACATTTCCGCAGAAACCCTGGAATATCACTACGGTAAACACCACCAGGCGTATGTCACTAACCTCAACAACCTGATCAAAGGCACTGCGTTCGAAGGCAAATCTCTCGAAGAGATCGTCCGCACTTCTGAAGGCGGCGTATTCAACAACGCAGCCCAGGTCTGGAACCACACCTTCTACTGGAACTGCCTGGCGCCGAACGCCGGCGGCGAACCGGAAGGCGAGTTAGCGGCCGCGATTGCCAAATCCTTCGGCAGCTTTGCGGATTTTAAAGCCAAATTTACCGATGCCGCAGCGAAAAACTTCGGCGCGGGCTGGACCTGGCTGGTCAAAAATGCCGACGGCAGCCTGGCTATCGTCTCCACCAGCAACGCCGGTACCCCGCTGACCACCGACGCGAAGCCGCTGCTGACCGTTGACGTCTGGGAACACGCCTACTACATCGACTACCGCAATGCCCGTCCAAGCTACCTGGACCATTTCTGGGCGCTGGTTAACTGGAAGTTTGTTGCGGCCAACCTGGCGGCATAAACGACAAACCGCAGCAGGGTCTCCCCGGCTGCGGTTTTTTTAGCCCTTCCCTACACTCGCGTTACTGGCTGGCAAAGGCCTCTTCCGGCTGCGCTCGTCCGCTGAACCAGACCAGCAGCAGCGCCAGACCGGCGATAATCGCCCCCATCACCGGCACAAACGCATAGCCCAGTCCGCCAGAGATCACCGCCCCACCGGCGGCGGCGCCCAGCGCGTTGCCGAGGTTGAACGCGCCGATATTCACCGAAGAAGAGAGCCCCGGCGCTTCATGCGCCACGCGCATGACCCGCATCTGCAGCGGCGGAACCACCGCAAAGGTTGCTGCGCCCCAGACAATCATGCTGATGGCCGCTCCAGCCTGGGATTGCGCCAGCAGCGGGATCGCCAGCATGATCGCCATCAGCAGCAGCAGAAAGCCTTTCAGCGTGCCAGAGACCGACCGGTCGGCGAATTTGCCGCCCAGATAGTTGCCCAGCGAAAAACCAACGCCAATCAGCACCAGCATCGCGGTAATAAACAGCGATGAAGCGTGGGTCAGCGTATTGAGCACTGGCGAGATATAGGTATACAGCGTAAACATTGCCCCGGCACCGAGCACGGTAGTCAGCAAGGCGGAGAGTACCTGCGGGCGTAGCAGGACTGAAAGCTCTTTTTTGACATCCGGGCGCTCACCGGCGCTGCCCTTCGGCAGAGAGAACCACAGACTGACCATCGCCAGCAGGCCTAACCCCGCTGTGGCCAGGAAGGACATCCGCCAGCCGATGGTTTCGCCAAGCCAGGTCGCCGCCGGTACACCGCCGATGTTGGCGATGGTGAGCCCCATAAACATCGTGGCTACCGCGCTGGCCTGCTTATGCTTTGGCACGACGCTGGCTGCGACCACTGATCCCAGGCCAAAGAAAGCACCGTGGTTAAGGCTGGTAATAATACGCGACAGCAGCAAGGTGGTGTAATCCGGCGCAATGGATGACAACAGGTTGCCGACGGTGAAGATCCCCATCAGAAAAATCAGCGCATTGCGCCGTGCGCGATGCGACAACAGCAGCGTCATCAGCGGCGCGCCGACCATGACGCCGATGGCATACGCACTGATCAGCATTCCCGCTACCGGTATCGAGACGTCCACACCTTTCGCAATCACCGGCAGCAATCCCATTGGGGAGAACTCGGTGGTACCGATGCCAAAGGCGCCGATCGCCAGCGCAAGTAAAGGAAAGTTGATTTTCATTCAATGACTCCATCAGACCGTCAGAGACGACGGCGTAACATCAGAAGTCAAAAGCATGACATCAATCACAAAAAAACAAAAGTGAACGAAATGACAAAAGATTTTTGCAGAATTGATAATAATGGCGGGATACGGGGAGGAGGCCGCGCTCCTCCCTCACTGGAACATTAGTGCAGTATGGCGGTCAGGCTGAAAGCGACGATCACGCCGAGGGCAATAACCGTGGTGATCAGCGAAAACTTTAAATTGGTATCCATCATTTTTCCCTCTTGTTATCCCCACACCAAAAGTGAGCTTGCTCATTTTTGCACAAAAAATCGCAAAAATCTTCCGGGATTTAGGGCGATGCACATTTTTGCTCTTCCACTTTGCCCCAAGATCGGACAAAATCCCACGCTAATTTAAAAGCGTATCGGCCATTGACCCCTTCCTGTCGTTCTGTGTCGTTTTCCCGACGTGATGCAATGTTGAAAATTGTATTCAGGGTGTGTGTAGGCAAACGTTTACGTATCGATGATCAGGCGATCAGGTCAAGGCATGGAGTGAGATGTAATGGCAACTATTAAAGATGTAGCGAAGCGCGCAAACGTTTCCACTACAACTGTATCACATGTAATTAACAAAACCCGTTTCGTTGCCGAAGAGACGCGCAATGCGGTGTGGGCGGCGATTAAAGAGCTGCACTACTCGCCGAGCGCCGTGGCCCGCAGCCTGAAAGTCAATCATACAAAATCGATTGGTCTGCTGGCGACCAGTAGCGAAGCCGCCTATTTTGCTGAAATTATTGAGTCTGTTGAAAAGAGCTGCTTCCAGAAGGGCTACACCCTGATCCTCGGCAACGCATGGAACGATCCGGAAAAACAGCGCGCCTATTTGTCGATGATGGCGCAGAAGCGTGTCGACGGTCTGCTGGTGATGTGTTCCGAATATCCGGATTCGGTATTGAGCATGCTGGAAGAGTATCGCCATATCCCGATGGTGGTGATGGACTGGGGCGAAGCAAAAGCCGACTTCACCGATGCGGTGATCGATAACGCCTTCCAGGGCGGCTATATCGCCGGACGCTACCTGATTGAACGTGGCCATCGTGAAATCGGCGTGATCCCGGGTCCGCTGGAGCGCAACACCGGCGCAGGCCGCCTGGCCGGCTTTATGCAGGCGATGAAAGAGGCGCATATCAGCGTGCCGGAAAACTGGATTGTGCAGGGCGACTTCGAGCCGGAGTCCGGCTACCGCGCTATGCAGCAGATCTTAAGCCAGCAGCACCGTCCGACGGCGGTGTTCTGCGGCGGCGATATCATGGCGATGGGCGCTATCTGCGCGGCGGATGAAATGGGGCTGCGGGTGCCGCAGGACATTTCGCTGATCGGTTATGATAATGTGCGTAACGCCCGCTATTTCAGCCCGGCGTTAACCACTATTCATCAGCCGAAAGATTCCCTGGGCGAAGCCGCATTTAACATGCTGTTGGATCGTATCGTTAATAAGCGTGAAGAGTCGCAGTCTATCGAAGTGCATCCTCGTCTGGTCGAACGCCGCTCCGTGGCGGATGGCCCGTTTGTCGATTATCGTCGGTAAGGCATCTGGCGGGCGCGGATCACTCCGGCGCCCGCAGCCATTCCCGATTCAGCGTGTCGCTGTCCCCCAGATAGTCCAGCATCCAGTTCAGCGCCGGTGAGGCATCACTCTGCTGCCAGGTCAGACAGCAGGCGGCATCCGGGAACGGATTCTCCAGCGCCAGCGCGGTCCACTCGCCGCGATCTACCCATGGTCGGGCGAAATGGCTCGGCACCATGCCGACGCAGAGGCCCGCCGACAGACAGGTGGCCGACGATTCCCAGTCGGGGACCACCACCCTCTTCTGGTTATCCAGCAGCCAGGTTGTTCGTTTGGGCAGTGAACGTGACGTATCCTCCCGCACCAGCGACGGCCAGTTACGCAGGACATCATCGCTCAGGGGTCCCTCCATCTTCGCCAGCGGGTGATCGCTCGCCACCACGCAGTCCCAGCTCAGCATCCCCATATCGCGAAACGCATAGCGGCCCCCGACCGGAATAGATCGCGTTGCGCCAATCGCCAGTTCTACACGGCCGTCGGCCAGCGCATCCCATACGCCGTTGAACACTTCCTGGAAAACGATGAGCTCGACGTCGGGAAAATGGCGATAGAAATCGACGATCATCTGGCGCATCCGCGCCGGTTTCACAATATCATCCACCGCGATCGACAGCTGCCCGCGCCAGCCGTTGGCGATTTGCTGGCACTGCTGGCGGGTGATCTGCATTTTTTTGATAACAGAGCGCCCTTCCTGTAAGAACCAGACCCCTGCGGGCGTCAGCTCCACATCACGATGGCGGCGCTCAAACAAGGGAACGGCCAGCCACTCTTCAAGCTGACGCACGGTATAGCTGATGGCGGAGGGCACCCGGTGCAGCTCCTGCGCGGCCGCGCTGAAGCTGCCGTTGCGGGCTACGGCATCAACCACTTCCAGAGAGTATTCAGACCACATTTTCTGCCTGCAAAATTTTTGAATGCATGTGACAAATATTAGCGTTTCACAAGCCACAATGCACTCCCTACACTCTGCGGCATCGTACCTGTACTCCAAAAATGAGAACGTTATGTCACAACCTGGGAAAGGATTTTTAGTCTGGCTGGCCGGCCTGAGCGTGCTGGGCTTTCTGGCCACCGATATGTACCTGCCGGCGTTTGCCGCCATGCAGCAGGATCTCAATACCTCCGCTGCCTCCATCAGCGCCAGCCTGAGCCTGTTCCTCGCCGGCTTCGCGCTGGGGCAGCTGTTCTGGGGGCCGCTGTCGGACCGCTATGGGCGCAAACCGGTGCTGTTGAGCGGCCTGGCAATTTTCGCGGCCGGCTGTCTGGGGATGCTGTGGGTGCACAACGCTACCCTGATGCTGGCGCTGCGCTTTTTGCAGGCGATTGGCGTCTGTGCCGCGGCCGTTACCTGGCAGGCGATGGTCACCGATTACTATCCTGCCCAGCGCACGAACCGCATCTTCGCCACCATTATGCCGCTGGTAGGACTGTCGCCAGCGCTGGCCCCGCTGCTGGGTAGCTGGCTACTGGTGCACTTCGAGTGGCAAGCCATCTTCGCCACCCTGTTTGCCATTACTCTGCTGCTGATGCTGCCTGCCCTGCGCCTGAAGGCAGCCGCAAAGTCGGTAGCAGTGACGCAGCAGAAGATCACCTTTCTCGCGCTGCTGCGCTCCCGGGAATACAGCGGCAACGTCCTGATCTACGCCGCCTGCTCCGCCAGCTTCTTCGCCTGGCTTACCGGGTCACCTTTTATCCTGCACGAAATGGGCTATGGCCCAACCGCTATCGGCCTGAGTTATATCCCGCAGACCATCGCCTTTCTGGTGGGCGGCTATGGTTGTCGCGCGCTGCTGCAAAAATGGTCAGGACAACAGATGCTGCCGTGGCTGCTGGCGGTCTTCGCCGTCAGCGTTGCCGCCACCTGGCTGGTCGGCCTGCAAACGCATGCCTCGCTGGTGGCGTTAATGATCCCGTTCTGCATGATGGCGGTGGTCAACGGCGGGATCTATCCCATTGTGGTCGCCCAGGCGCTGAAGCCCTTCCCGCAGGCAACGGGCCGCGCGGCGGCGCTGCAGAATACGCTGCAGCTGGGATTGTGCTTCCTGACCAGTTTGCTGGTATCGGCGCTGATCGCCACGCCGCTGCTGACCACCACCAGTGTGATGCTGGTCTCGATTGGCTTAGCCGGAATCGGCTATCGCCTGCAGCAAACGCCGGAGCTGACCCCCCACTCTTCCCACGCGTAACGCCCATCGCCGTTGCCCGGACCAGTCGTTAGCATGCTAAGAAAATTTTATTGAAAGCCAGTACTTAGCGTCCTATACTGGATCCGGGTTCACATAAATAGAAAATAGTTAAATATTAACGGATGCAGGATGCCTCCGTTTCACCATGGAAGGCCTTTCGGCAAGGGTTATCTCCCTTCCTCTGTTCTACGTCGGATAGCGACTTCACGGATTATCCGTGAGATTTCTCACAAAGCCAAAAAAGCGTCTACGCTGTTTTAAGGTTCTGATCACTTGGGCGTGATGGAGAAGCTATGAGTTCATCGTGTATAGAAGAAGTAAGTGTACCAAATGATGACTGGTACCGGATTGCAGCTGAATTATTGGGCCGTGCGGGAATAGAAATCAATGGCTCCGCGCCGTCAGACCTGCGAATTAAAAACCCTCTTTTCTTTAAACGTGTCCTGCAGGAGGGGTCGCTGGGGTTAGGCGAAAGCTATATGGACGGCTGGTGGGACTGCGAGCGTCTGGATATATTCTTCCACAAAGTGCTTCGCGCCGGACTGGAAAAACAGCTCCCTCACCATTTCAAAGATACACTCCGCATCGCAGGCGCTCGCCTGTTCAATCTGCAAAGTAAAAAACGCGCCTGGATTGTTGGCAAAGAGCATTACGATCTCGGCAACGATCTCTTCAGCCGAATGCTTGACCCCTACATGCAGTATTCCTGCGGATACTGGAAAGAGGCGCAAACCCTCGAAGCGGCGCAGCAGGCTAAACTGGACCTCATCTGTCGTAAGCTGGAGCTTGAGCCGGGGATGCGGGTACTGGATATCGGCTGTGGATGGGGCGGGCTCGCCGAGTATATGGCGCGAAATTACCAGGTCAGCGTTGTCGGCGTGACCATCTCCGCCGAGCAGCAAAAGATGGCCCAGGCGCGCTGCGCTGATCTTGACGTGGAGATTCGGCTCCAGGACTATCGCGATCTGCACGACAGCTTTGACCGTATCGTCTCCGTCGGTATGTTTGAGCACGTGGGACCGAAAAATTACGCCACCTACTTTGAGGTCGCGGATCGTAATTTGAAACCCAACGGCCGTTTCTTACTGCACACCATCGGTTCCAAAGTCACCGACCATAACGTCGACCCGTGGATCGATAAATATATCTTCCCCAACGGCTGTCTGCCGTCGGTTCGGCAGATCGCCGATGCCAGCGAGAAGCACTTTGTGATGGAAGACTGGCATAACTTCGGCGCCGATTATGACACCACCCTGATGGCCTGGTATGAGCGTTTTCTCGCCAGCTGGCCGGAAATTGCCGATAACTATTCTGAACGTTTCAAACGGATGTTCAGCTATTATCTGAACGCCTGCGCCGGCGCCTTCCGCGCCCGTGACATTCAGCTCTGGCAGGTAGTGTTCTCGCGCGGCATTGAACATGGGCTACGCATCGCCCGCTAACAAAATCTCCCCCGCTCACCGGCGGGGGATTTTTTTCAGGCTTCATTCACCTTAGACGCAACGTCTTTCGCGGCCAGCACGCGTTCAACCGTATCGACAACCGCCTGAGTTTGCGGGTCAATCTCAATATTGACGCGGTCACCCAGCTTTTTCGCGCCCAGCGTAGTCCGCTGCAGCGTTTCCGGGATAAGATGCACGCAGAAGCGGGTTGCCGTCACCTCGCCCACCGTCAGGCTAATGCCATCAATACCGATGAAACCTTTATAAAGGATATATTTCATCAGCGTCGGATCCTGCACTTTAAACCAGATCTGACGGTTATTTTCGGAAGTGAGGATCTTCACGATTTCCGCGGTGGTCATAATATGGCCGGACATCAGATGCCCGCCGATTTCATCACTGAATTTCGCCGCCCGCTCGACGTTCACTTCATCCCCGATCTGAATATCGCCGAGGTTGGTAATCCGCAGCGTCTCTTTCATCAGATCGAAGCTGATGTGCGCGCCGTTTATTTCGGTCACCGTCAGGCAACAGCCGTTATTGGCTACCGAGGCGCCGGTTTCCAGCCCCTCCAGCATATGCGCCGGTAGCTCCACCACATGGGTGCGAAAATTAGGTTTATCATCAATGGAGACCACTTTCGCGGTTCCCTGAACAATACCAGTAAACATGTTAGGCTCCTGTTGAAAATCATGACGGTATCATTACCGTTTTCGCTATCGGGAACAATAACAGGAGGGCAAAGCGGTTGCCAGCGCGCTTCGTGCCTCGACTCTTTTTTCACTGGCTTAATGGCTAATCCTCGCTACAATAGACTGGAAATTCCTCATTTTTATCCCCTTGCTGCCAGTTACGGCGGCTTTTTTAGTCTCAAAATAACAACAAAATAAAGGTGTTCACGTGCAGAAGTATTTCGTTGAAGCGCGTCAGTTATTAGCTCTGGCTATACCCGTCATCCTTGCGCAGGTGGCGCAGACAGCGATGGGTTTTGTCGATACCGTGATGGCGGGTGGCTACAGCGCCACGGATATGGCCGCCGTGGCCATCGGGACCTCCATCTGGCTGCCGGCGATCCTCTTTGGACACGGGCTGCTGCTGGCGCTGACCCCGGTGGTGGCGCAGCTTAACGGCTCCGGACGGCGGGATCGCATCGCACAGCAGGTGCGTCAGGGCTTCTGGCTGGCCGGCTTTGTCTCGGTGCTGATTATGGTCGTGCTGTGGAACGCCGGCTATATCATCAGCTCCATGCATAATATCGACCCGCTGTTGGCTGAGAAGGCGGTTGGCTATCTGCGCGCGCTGCTGTGGGGCGCGCCGGGCTATCTGTTCTTCCAGGTTGCCCGTAATCAGTGTGAAGGGCTGGCGAAAACCAAACCCGGGATGGTCATGGGCTTTATCGGCTTACTGGTCAACATTCCGGTGAACTATATCTTTATCTATGGTCATTTCGGCATGCCCGAGCTGGGCGGTGTCGGCTGTGGCGTAGCGACTGCTTCGGTTTACTGGGTGATGTTCGCCAGCATGCTGTGGTGGGTGCGTCGGGCGCGTTCGATGCGGGATATCCGCTGCGCCGAGCGCTTCAGCCGCCCCGATGTCGCCGTCCTGTTACGGCTGGTGCAGCTGGGGCTGCCCATTGCTCTGGCGCTGTTCTTTGAAGTCACGCTGTTTGCCGTCGTCGCGCTGCTGGTCTCCCCGCTGGGGATCATTGACGTCGCCGGTCACCAGATCGCGCTTAACTTCAGCTCATTGATGTTCGTTCTGCCGCTATCGCTGGCGGCGGCGGTCACCATTCGCGTCGGCTTCCGTCTCGGACAAGGTTCAACGATCGATGCCCAGGTTTCGGCCCGCACCGGCGTGGGCGTGGGCGTCTGTCTGGCGGTATTTACCGCTATCTTTACCGTGCTGATGCGTGAACAGATTGCCCTGCTGTATAACGATAATCCCGAGGTGGTGCTGCTGGCCTCACACCTGATGCTGCTGGCGGCTATCTATCAGATCTCCGACTCCATCCAGGTGATCGGCAGCGGCATTCTGCGCGGCTATAAAGATACCCGGTCTATCTTTTTTATTACCTTTACCGCGTACTGGGTGCTGGGTTTGCCGAGCGGCTATCTGCTGGCGTTGACCGATATGGTTGTGCCACGCATGGGGCCCGCCGGTTTCTGGTGTGGATTTATCATCGGCCTGACCTCCGCCGCCATCATGATGATGCTGCGGATGCGTTTTCTACAGCGCCAGCCCTCCAGCATCATCTTACAGCGCGCCGCGCGCTAGTCCCTGCAAAGCCCGCCCCTCCGGCGGGCTTTTTCGTTCTCCGGCATTGCGACCACGTTGTACATTCCGTTACTCCCCGACACCAAAGACTCACTGATGGCACTCCCCGAGACGCATATAGTGTGGTCAACAGCCCCGCAGTGGGGTTACTCAAGAAACCAATTCGAGGATTTCAGAATGAAAAAAGTATTAGCTCTGGTTGTTGCCGCTGCTATGGGTCTGTCATCAGTTGCTTTCGCTGCCGATGCCGCAAGCGCCACCCCGGCCGCAGCTGCCAGCCATACCACCGTTCACCATAAGAAACATCACAAAGCGGCCGCGAAACCGGCAGCCGAGCAGAAAGCCCAGGCGGCGAAGAAACACCACAAAGCCGCTGCAAAACCGGCTGCTGAGCAAAAAGCCCAGGCGGCGAAGAAACACCATAAAGCCGCTGCGAAACCGGCAGTCGCGCAGAAAGCGCAGGCTGCGAAGAAACACCACAAAGCTGCTGCGAAACCGGCAGTCGCGCAGAAAGCGCA
>NZ_KV789908.1:34117-71393 GCF_001807705.1 Klebsiella sp. HMSC25G12
AAACCGGCAGTCGCGCAGAAAGCGCAGGCTGCAAAGAAACATCATAAAGCGGCACACCACGCAGCTAAACCGGCGGTTAAACCGGCGGCATAATGGTCAGGGCGTTAAGGTGATAAACCGGCGCAGAACAGCGCCGGTTTTTTTTCAGGAGGACATCATGCTGCAACGCTATCGCTTCGAATTGCTGCTGTTACTGCTCATCGTCTGCGCGCTGTTTACCCTGCGCTTGATGTTTAAATAGCGGGCTGCTGAACCCATTTACGGGCCGGCGGCGTATAGTCGCGAAAACCGGCGATAATCTCGTCTGCCGAGGTAGCAAACGGCAGCATCTCCGCGTAGCGCGGGTGCATAAATCCTTCCCGTACCATGTTGTCGACCATCGCCTGAAGCGGATCGTAATAACCCTTGATATTCAGGAACGCGCACGGTTTCTCATGGATCCCCAGTTGCGCCCAGGTCCATTGTTCGAAAATCTCTTCGAGCGTCCCCGCCCCGCCCGGCAGGGCAATAAAGCCATCCGCCAGCGCCGCCATTTTGGTTTTCCGCTCGTGCATATCCTCGACCACATGCAGCTCCGTCAAGCCGCGGTGGGCAATTTCCCGCTCCACCAGGCCGCGCGGCATCACGCCGATCACCACGCCACCGGCCTCCAGCGCCGCATCGGCGACCGCCCCCATCAGACCGACTTTACCGCCGCCATAGACAAGCGCCAGCCCCTGCTGCGCCAGCGTACGTCCGACCAGACGGGCGGTGTCGAGATACAGCGGATGTTCGCCAGCTGAAGAACCGCAAAAAATACCAATCGATTTCATCTTCGTTATGACTCCTTCTCTTCTGGTGGCCGATAATTTAACACAACGGCAACCGTACCGCGCAGAGTTAGACGGGCAGAAAAAAGCGAGTCATGACGCTCGCTGGCGAAGAAATATCCTTGTGGTTCAGTAAAATATATCCGGAATGGGTAAAAGTTCCGCAATCGCATGCAATGTGCAAGAAAAGTGACGTTTACCTCTTGCCACATCCTCTCCCTGCCGCTAATATGCGTCCCCGTTGTCACCACAACATTGCGTTCGTAGCTCAGTTGGTTAGAGCACCACCTTGACATGGTGGGGGTCGTTGGTTCGAGTCCAATCGAACGCACCATAATGCGTTTATAGCTCAGTTGGTTAGAGCACCACCTTGACATGGTGGGGGTCGATGGTTCGAGTCCATTCAGACGCACCAATCAGTTATCCTTCTGTAATTTCTGTGTTTTATCACCTGCCCCCCGATGGTATTGCTGACTTAAAATGTTGTGTATTGGCAAAGATTTTTCCTTGCATTTTCCACACTCGTGCAGGGGAAGCCAACCCTTTTAAGTACATTTTTGAGCACATCGAAATGGCGCTTTAAGCCACAAACGGTGGGGAATGTGTCATTGCAACAAGGCATTTTTTCCCGGCGGAAAACATTTCAGGCTTTAAAACTCCGGGCACTGACGTGACAGAATACTGCAGACAAAACTAAGGTGACGACTATGCCATTAACCGACACGGCCATTCGTAATGGCGGCTACTCCCCCAAATGACTCGCTGACCGATATGGATGGCCACTCCCTGTCTGTCAGCAAATCAGGAAGCAAAAATGACAATTTCACTACTATCATAACGGAAAACAATGCCGCATGAGTTTCGGCCTCTAACCTGAAATTTCACTCAGTGTGGCCAGAATTTTACGTCATGAAGCCCGTTCACAAATTGCACAGGGTTTCGTTCCTCAGATTCAGACAAAATTAACGCTGGCAAAACGACACTTCAAGTATTTGAAAGGGCACCCATCACACTCATATTTTTACTCCACAGTCATGAGCATCAAAAATCGATCAACAGACCACGCCGTTTAATTTTTAATGATAATCATTCCATTCATCATAAATATATGCATATGCAAATCGATATATCAGATACCCCACCAGGAATTCCACAACTGAAAGTAAACCCCAGAGAAATTTATATTCATTTACTGAGAAAAAAAAGAACCAGCCAGCCAGCGCGATACCCGAAGTACCTAATCCCATACCTGCTCCCCTGATAACACGGGAAAGTATGATGAGTAATGTTCGTTTTATCTTCATAATCCACCAAAGAAATATTCCATACTGAAAACTATTCCCTGGCGTAAAAAAGCGAGCGCGCGGTACAGCAGGGATGAAACCCTGCCATAGTAGAATAAAGAAAGTCCAGCCCCGACCGGGCCAGAATAACTTTTTAAGATTAACGCCCGAATTACATTGAGAAATTACATATAAAAGACCTGAGCCATTGATGATGTCATAATATGGCGGGCGGTTCGCACATATCCAGAATAAGCGGCGAAAACGCACCATGAAATACATTGCTTTTCTGATTTACATCAGTAAGCGCCGCCTGACCGTTATGTCGTATAACCCGCTAATATTATCCAGACGATACTGACAGGGATAATATTCCCCCGCCATAAAGCGCAGCGGCAGCTTGCGCACCTACCGTCTGACAGACAAAACCCGCATATTGTCTTCAGACACGGCGAAGACTGGCCTGCGCCATCGCCAGGGCATCTTCCCCTGCCGGCAGCCGCGAAGGGGCCTGAGGATCGTTCACCATCCGCCAGACGGCCTGAGCCACATCGACAGCCTGCGTCACGCTGGCGTTATCCTGGATGCTGTCGAGGATCTGCTGGCCGAGCGCCGCATAGCTCTCCGGGAGCTGGCCCATCGTTCGACGAGCGTTTTCCCCGAAGCGGGTCTGCGGGGCGCGTCCCGGCAGGATTAGCCCGACGCGAATATTAAAAGCACGGAGCTCCAGCGCCAGCGACTCCGTGAAGGCATTCACCGCCGCCTTACTCGCGGTGTATACCGCCAGCAGGGGCATCGGTTGCAGGGTGACCGCCGAGGTAATGTTAACGATGGTCCCGCTTCGGCGCGCTCTGAACCGGGGGATCACCGCCTGGGTCATGGCAATCGTTCCCAGGGTATTGGTGGCAAACAGGTCTGCTATCGCCTCGCGCGACGCGCCCTCCAGGGCATTAAGCATCCCCACCCCGGCGTTGTTAACCAGCACATCAATCTCTCCGGCTTCGGCAATGGCCTCGGCGATACTCTGCGCCGAAGTGACGTCAAGACGCACCAGCCGCAGACGGTCGCTGGCGGGCAACACACCTTCCTGCGGAGCGCGCATCGTGGCAATAACCTTCCAGCCTTGCTCGAGAAAATAACGCGCCGTCTCCAGGCCAAAACCCGATGAACAGCCGGTGATCATTATCGTTTGCATATCTCTGTCTCCGAATGGCTTCTTCCTTTTGATCATAGACAGGCCGTGTCGGACGATATAGGGTCAATAATCCATCATTCTTTAGCAGGAGTCCGGAAATGAGCGATCCGTTGGCGGAGGTTATTGCCATGCTAAATCTCAGAGCGGTGCTGACCAAAACCGTTGAGGGGGCGGGAGACTGGCGAGTGATACGCTCGGACCAGGGGTTGTCATTTTATGGCGTCGTGCTGGAAGGCGGCTGTCGGCTGGAAATAGACCAGCATGAGCCGCAGATCCTGCGCGCCGGGGATTTTATTCTGATCCCGGCGGCGTACCGCTTCGCGCTAACCAGCCTGACCCCGCCCCCTTCACCGGCGCTGGAGACCATCCCGGTGCAACTGGCGGAGGGACACTTTCGGCTGGGAGCCCTCGACAAGCCTGCGCAGATGCAGGCGCTGATTGGCCACTGCGCTTCCGGTTCAACGAACGCCAGCCTGCTGGCCTCGCTGTTGCCAGCCTTTGTGGTGGTCCGCAATCAACCGCGGCTGGCCACCTTTGTCGGGCTGCTGAAAGAGGAAGCGCAGGCGGATCGCGCGGGCAAATCTTTCGTTCTGGCGCGGATGGTTGAGCTACTTTTTATCGAGGCCATCCGTTCCTCCGGCACGCTCGCCACCCCCGGTCTGATGCGCGGGCTGAGCGACCCGCGGGTCGCCCAGGCAATCCGCCTGCTGCATCAGGCCCCCGCCAGACGCTGGACGGTCAACGCCCTGGCCGCCGACTGTGCGCTGTCTCGCTCGACGTTATTTGAACGCTTTACCGACCTGACCGGGATGACCCCGATGGGCTATCTGTTAGGCTGGCGAATGACCCTGGCCATGCAGTGGCTGAGCGAGACGGGCATCAGCATTGCGGATATCGCCGAGCGCATCGGCTATGGCTCGGCCAGCGCGTTCAGCGTAGCTTTTACCCGTTATACCGGGATATCGCCGGGGAAATATGCCCGCCAGCGGGCGACGCAGCCTCCCCCCGGCCCAGCCCTGACTTAACCGGCTGCAATCTCCGTCTGCAGCCAGCGCTCAAACACTTGCAGCGCCAGCTCCCCCTCCCCGCCACCGGGTTTGATCAGGCAGAAGCGCTTAGCCAGCGTCGGGGAGCCCGGCCACGGGGCAACCAGCGTCCCGGCGCGCAGCTCGCTTGCCACATACATCTTCGGCACCAGCGCCACCCCCTGCTGACTCAGTACCGCGGCGATGGCCATCTCATGCAGATCGTAGCGCGGCCCCTGCGCCGGATTATCCAGCGCCAGCCCGCATTCCCGGGCATAGAGCAGCCAGGCGTCAGGGTTCTGCCGCCGGTGAATGCGCGGCAATCGGTTCAGTTGCCCGGGGAGCTCGTCATTCGTCAGCAGCGCCGCATGACAGACCGGCAGCAGATACTCCTCGAACAAAAAGGTCACATCCATGCCAGTCCACGCCGGGTGATCAAAATGGATGGCGGCATCAAAACCGCTGCCCGGGAGGATGAAGGGATCGCTGCGGGCGGCAATATTGACCACGATATGCGGATGCTGCGCTGCAAAGCGTCCAAGCCGGGGGATTAACCAGCGGCTGGCAAAGGTGGGGAGCACGGCGATCTCCAGACTATGTCCATCGGAGGGCATCCCGCTGACGTCGTGGGTATCCCGCTCCAGACGGGCGAGGATCTCGCGGACCTGGCGGGCATAGCGGGCGCCAGCCGGATTGAGCCGCACCCGGCTCCCCGTCCTGTCGAAGAGTTTACTGTCGAGGAGCGCTTCCAGACGGGCAATCTGCCGGCTGATGGCCCCTTCCGTTAACGCGAGTTCCGCCGCCGCGCGGGCAAAGTTGCCGTGACGGGCAGCGGCCTCAAAAGCCAGTAGCGCAGCGCTGCTGGGGATTTTACGACGCATAGCCAATGCTCCTTGTGCAGGCTCACCGAAAGTCAGTGACAGAATATCACTGACCATTGAATTAACATCGTTTTTCAGCGCCATTTTTAGCCGATAGGATGATGAAAAGTCACTAAAGCGCTTTGCGCGCTCAATCATCTGTCCATCGAGGTCACTATGCTCTATGTCGTCGAATGCGCCTACACCGATCCCCAAAGCGAAACAGCGTGGAATACCTTTTACAATCAGGAAAAACTGCCGGCGCTGGTCTCTGTGCCCGGTTTTTACGCCTCTCAGCGCTTCCGCGCCCTCAGCGAGGAGTGTCCCCGCTACCTGGCGCTGCACGATATCCACGATGCTACCGTCATCGACAGCGACGCCTACCGCCGCAACGGAGGCGGCCATTTTGCCCGCTGGCAATCGGCGATCACCGACTGGCACCGCCACCTCTATGTTGCAGATAGCGGCGTGCGGGAGGTCCGGTCTGATGAGGTGCTCCTGCTGAGCGATACGCCTCAGACGCTACCCATCTCCCCGGCAATCGTCCTGCTGCCTGGCGGCCTGGCGACGCAACAAACCCGGTATGCCGCCATCGTCCCGCGTGACGACCTGCATCACCTGGCCACGGCTGCCGCCGTCTTTATCTATCAACCCATCACCGCCCGGTTACGTAACCCGGCGCAACGCGCGTGAGGTCGCCATGACACCAGCTCCCTTTTATACGTTGACCGCAGGCGACCTGACGGTGACCGCCGTCAGTGATGGTCAGATGTCGGCGCCACTGTCCTTACTCTCGGGTATCACGCCTGAGGAGGCGGAGCGCCTGCAGCGGAACGCCGGGTTAGCCTCACCGGAGGCCATTGCGATCGGCGCCTATCTTATCCGCGGACGCGGGCACACCGTACTGGTGGATACCGGCACCGGGGGAGTCAATGGCGTCGGCGGTGCGCTTATCGCCACTCTGGCGCTGCTCGGCGTACGCCCTGAGGAGATTGACACCATCCTCCTCACCCACGCGCACCCGGATCACATCGGCGGGTTGCTGACGGCAACCGGCGCCCCGGCGTATCCCAACGCCACGGTGTTCCTGCCTTCGCGGGAACGCGCTTACTGGCTGGCGGCATCCACACTGGACAACGCCAGCGATCGCGGCCGGCGCAACGTGCTGCTCGTCCACCGCGTACTGGCAATCTGCGCGGCGCAAATTCGCGAAGTTGATGGTGAGGAGACGGTCGCCGGGATCCACCCGTGCCCTCTGCCCGGCCATACGCCCGGCCATACCGGGTATCGTCTCGAGACGGGCGATACCTCGCTGCTCATCTGGGGGGATATTGTCCATTTCCCGACCATTCAGACCACCCGGACGTCGGTGTCGGTCGCCTTCGACGTCGATCCTGAACAGGCCCGACAAACCCGGGAATGTCTGCTGCGCCAGGCCGCCAGCGAACAATGGCTGATCGCCGGCATGCATCTTGGTCTGCCCGGCTTTGCCAGGGTGGTGGAGACGCCTTATGGTTATCTGTTGCAGTCGGTGTAAAGGTCGCAGAGGTAAGCCCTGCTTGTCCGCAGGGACAAGCAGGGCTTTATGTCAGGGGGTTGGGCAGGCCGCTAACTGCGGCTTTTCCAGGCTTTTTTGCTTTTGCAGCTGGCTTTGGTGGCGACCCACGGGTGGCGTAGCTGAGTCAACTGAAGATCCTGGGAGGCCGGGCTGGCCGACCAGCGTTTGTTACACAGAGGCTTACGAGTTGCAATGACCATAAAAACGCTCCTGAAAAGTAATGAACAATTCCCTGGGTAGTTCCATAAGTTCAGAATCAGCTTATCATCGCGTAACGGAAGTTATTTCAATCTTTGTTTTACTATGTAAATGGTGAAAGCCTCCTGAAATGAGCAAAATTGATCTAGATCAATATAAGTGCATTTAGTTTTTCCTGACACCTATATATTCAACCGCTTACCAGCGGCTGACGTTTGTTTAAGACTTTTCCTATACCATACAATCCTGCAGAGCAATAATCATTTATCAGATTTTTATTCTACTTATGTATACAAACATGGTTATTTGTTTTGATTATTCTAACAAATAAAATTCACTTGGTCAGTCAGCAGCAGGCAGGTACTCTGCACCGGCAATAACTGGATTTGTCAGGGAGTGGTGGATGACTAAGGGCTATAAACTGCTTGGCTATAAGTTAGCAGATAATATTTTCTACTGCCTGCATCATCGGGAAATTATCGCGCTGCGAGGGACGCGAACGCAAGTTCAGCTACGCAGTACCATGGCCTGTTTACTGGAATATCTGTTGGCGCATGGCAGAGAACGGGTGGTCAGCGATGAAGAGTTGATGATTAACGTCTGGGAAAAAAATAACCTTCGCCCGTCTGCGCAGCGATTATGGCAGGTTATTCAGACGTTAAAATCCCGTCTTAACCAGGCAGGCGTTGAAAGCGCATTAATTATTCGGGTCAAGTGCGCAGGGTATTATATTAACAATGCTGTCGTAGCCGAAATTTACTCATTCAAACCACCGGGCATGATGAATTATATTAATGCCTCGCCTGCTGATATGAATAAACTTCTGGTACGCAGCTAATCCCCTCTCCGCGCCGTTTACATCGCTTGTAACAGGGTTTATCCGTTGAATATTTTAATTCACAGCAATAATCTTTTTTTTAATATCGGCCTCGCCCAGTGTTTCAGAGATATTCAGGAGACCCTGCCCGGGCTGAACATTATTCATTCGCTGCCACTCAGCCATTTTCCCGATCCGGCTGGGCTGGATGTGATTATTTTATCGCTGGAAAACTTTCACGATTATCAGGCCGCCGCTGAATTAGCCCTGCGTTATCAGAGTCTGGTGGTCGGCTTTACCTCGGCCGGCAACGTGAGGCGCGGACGCGCCTTTTTCGCGGATACCCTCCTGTGGGTTAGCCAGCGGGAAAGCGTTCCGGAGGTTGGCCGCCTTTTGCGCAGGCTGGCCGATCGTCGCTGGCCTCTGGTGCCGCGTCATCAGCGTCAGAGTACCTCTTCCCGTCAGCGAGCGCCCCTCAACCTTCTGGAAAGACGGATAATCGCCGCCACCATGAAGGGACAGTCGGTGAATCAACTGGCGGCCACGTTGGGGATCAATCGCAAGCGAGTCTATAACGGACTGGAACGGATTAAGGTTAATTTTCACCTGGTCAGCCATGCTCATTTTCATCATTTTATGATCTCCGGGCCAACGTTTAACCCGCTCTCAACCGACCTTGCCAGTTTTACGCCATGGGCAAAGCCTGCCCGACAGCGGCAGGCCGCGTTGCACACGGCGGAAAAACATTCATATTATTTGAACAAGATTCGCAAATTGTTTTGATTTTAGCCTGCAACATTCAAGCGTATTCTTTACCACAT
This sequence comes from Klebsiella sp. HMSC25G12, assembly GCF_001807705.1. Lineage (NCBI taxonomy): Bacteria > Pseudomonadati > Pseudomonadota > Gammaproteobacteria > Enterobacterales > Enterobacteriaceae > Klebsiella > Klebsiella sp. HMSC25G12. The sequence continues at coordinate 42,684 of NZ_KV789908.1, forward strand.
CAGGGCGAAAAGCCCTTTATCAGACACCAGATTAAGGAATACGACCATGAAATCCATCAAAACTTTCGTTGCAGTTGCGGCACTGTCTCTGTTCTCTTCTGTCAGCTTCGCCCAGAGCGTCAGCGCTACCGCCTCGACCCTGGACCGGGCTGAAGCAAAAATCGCCGCCCAGGCCGCGGAACAGGGTGCATCCTATAAAATCACCAGCGCCCAGTTTAATAATCGCGTCCACATGACGGCTGAACTGAGCAAATAAGCCTTTTAGCCGTTAGCGATAAATACAGCGCCGTTTTTAACGGCGCTGTATTTTTTTCCGCCTTTCCCTTTTCAGCGTTTTGCCGACAGGCATGCTGTGGCGCTCGCTCCATTGCCGACCAATACTGACTGTATCCTCCAGAAAAGAGAGCCTGATGATGAAAGCCTGGACAGTCAAAAAACCCGGTTCGCTTGAGAACCTGCAGCTTGTCGATCTTGCTGACCCCGGGGCGCCCGCTGCAGGAGAGATCCGGGTGGCGCTGCACGCCACCTCGCTGAACTACCATGATTTGCTGGTCGCAACGGGGGTAATTCCCACCGCCGATCGGCGGATCCTGATGGCGGATGGCGCCGGCGTGGTGGAAGCGGTTGGCGCCGGAGTGAACGAATTTCAGCCGGGTGACCGGGTGGTCGCTGGCTTTTTCCCGCAGTGGCTGGATGGCCACCCCGGTCCGCTGGTGAGCGACTTCAGTCAGACCCCGGGCGATGGCGCGGAGGGGTTCGCCTGCCAGTATGTAGTCAGGCCGGCCAGCCATTTTACCCATGCGCCTGAGGGGTGGAGTTTCAGAGAGGCGGCAACCATCACCACCTCCGGTCTTACCGCCTGGCGTGCGCTGGTCGTCGAAGGACGGTTAAAAGCAGGCGATACGGTGCTGACGCTTGGTACCGGCGGCGTGTCGATAACCGCCCTGCAGCTGGCGAAAAGTATGGGCGCGCAGGTGATCGTCACCTCGTCGTCAGATGAAAAACTCGCCCGCGCTCGCGCCCTGGGGGCCGATCATCTCATCAATTACCGCACCACCCCGGCATGGGGCGCCGCGGTGCAGGATATCACCGGCCATCGAGGGGCCGATCTCATTCTGGAGCTGGGCGGTCCGGGCACCCTGGGGCAGTCGTTCGAGGCGGTCAGTGTTGGCGGACACATCGCCCTGATCGGCGTCCTGACCGGCTTCGAGGGCCATGTCCCCACCCATCTGCTGATGAGTAAACAGGCCCGACTGCAGGGGCTGGTGGTGGGTAATAGACGGCAACAGCAGGACTACGTCAACGCCCTGAACCTGCAGGCGTCGCGGCCGGTTATCGATAAAGTGTTTGATTTTACAGCCTTACCGGATGCCTTTCGCTATCTGCAAAGCGGCGCCCATTTTGGCAAAATTTGCGTGGAGTGGTGAGGGGATGAACAGGGCCTCCGTGCCCTGAGAACGGCTTTATTCGAAGAAGACGTCCGGATTTTCCGACAGCGAAACAAAGGATTTCGTGTTTTTATCCAGCGCCTGAATGTCGCCGCTTTCAATGTCGTAGAACCAGCCGTGCAGGCGCAGGGTATGGTCGCGCAGACCGACCGCCACCGACGGATGGGTTTTGATGTTGTTCAACTGAGCGATGACGTTTTCCTGCACCATGCCGTTGACCTTATCGGTTTCGCTGGCCCAGGTTTTCTTTTCCACCACTGCTTTCGCAGCATCAGCATAGCGCAGCCAGTGGGACACCGCCGGCATCGGCTCAAGGCACTGGCAGGTGGCGATCGCTTTCATCGCGCCGCAGTTGGAGTGGCCGCAGATCACGATATCCGTCACGCCCAGCGCAACGACGGCATATTCGATGGTAGCAGAAACGCCACCTGGCTCCGGCCCGAAAGACGGCACGATATTCCCGGCGTTACGAATGACAAAGAGCTGTCCCGGCTCCTGCTGGGTTACCAGTTCAGGCACCAGACGGCTGTCTGAACAGGAGATGAAAAGCGCTTTGGGATTCTGGCTGGAGGCCAGGCTACGGAAGAGCTCTTTACGCTGGGGGAAGATCTCTTTCTGGAAGTTGAGGAAGCCCTCAATGATATGTTGCATAGCAGTGTCTCTTCTCTGTAGTTATTACGGTATGACAAAGATCACAGTTATTCAGTTTACCATTGATGACAAGAATGGGAATCGTTATTCAAACAGTTGCGCAGAAAACGCGCGCCGCCACCGCCCGCGCCGCCCTGCCTTATCCACACCTTTTTGACGTGATTTCCTGAACCAGTTTGCTACTCTGTCTACCCCAACCGTTCACAGGTTACCGACCGCCTGCCGGCGGCGGACATCACAGGAGTCGCTATGTTCTTATCCAGCCTGATGGCCATTGCCGCGGTGCTGATCATGGGCGTGATCAGTCCCGGCCCAAGCTTTATCTTTGTCGCGCGCAATGCCGTCGCTCGCTCGCGCGTGCACGGTCTGGTGACCGCCCTCGGTACCGGCGCCGGCGCCGCCATTTTTTCCATTATGGCGATGCTGGGCCTGCAGAAGGTGCTCACCGCGGTGCCGGAGCTGTTCATTGGCCTGAAGGTGGCGGGCGGGCTCTACCTGTTATGGCTGGGTTATAAAATTTTCCGCGGGTCGGCGCAGCCGATGGACTTTTCCGCCAGCGGCATGGCTGGCAACCATTCACTGCTGAAGACCTTCCGCGATGGGCTGTATACCCAGCTGAGCAATCCCAAAACCGCGCTGGTGTTCGCCTCAATTTTTACCGCTCTGCTGCCAGCGCAGATCCCCATCGCGTTTTACTACATCGTGCCGCTGATGAGCTTTCTGATTGACGTCAGCTGGTATTCGCTGGTGGCGCTGGTGCTGTCTGCCGATCGACCGCGGCGCGTCTACCTGCGGCTGAAGCGGCGGATCGACATCGCCACCGCGACGGTGCTGGGGGCGCTGGGCCTGCGGCTTATCGCCACCTCCCTCACCCGCTAACGGGTTACACGGTATGGATGCGAATATCGTGCTGCTGAAAGGCAACGCGATATTCGCGACTGATGTTCTCTTCCACCACCAGCACATCGATATCGCTGCTCGCGGCCACCACAAACCGTGCCACTGCCGGAATTTTATCCGAGGTCAGGCCGATGATAATTTCGCTGCACTGCTTAATCACCGCTTTCTTGAACTCGCAGTCGGCGTAGTCAAAACCGGTCAGGCCCGACTCTGGCGCCATGGCGCAGCCGCCGATAAAACCTTGGTCGAATAACATGCCCTGCACCTGAGCCACCGCCGCGGCGCCGACGCAGCCGCCGCTCGCCCGCTGCACCTGGCCGCCGAGGATCACCACGTCATACAACGGTTTTTTCACCAGTACCGCGGCGATCTCCGGGGAGTTCGTTACCACCGTCAGCGCCAGCTCAGCGGGTAGCGCCTCGGCCATCGCCAGATTGGTGGTCCCGGTATCGACGAAAATCGTGCCGCCGGGCTTCACCAGCCTGGCACACTGTTGCGCGATCCTGACTTTTGTTGCTCGATTTTTATCTTTCCGTTCACTGTAGTCCCCGGCCTCCGGCAGGCTCAGCACCGCCCCGCCATACACCTTTTTACAGAACCCCTCGCGACTGAGCTCATGCAGATCGCGGCGGATGGTGTGCTCCGACACCTGAAGCCGCGCCGCCAGCTCCGCGCACACCACTCTGCCGTTTTCCTGCAGGATCTGGCAAATCAACGCTTGTCGCTGTTGGGGAAAAGCAGCATAATCGAGCACGATAACTCCTTAAATTATCAAAAACGAGCAACAGCAAGCATGATCGTCTGCGCTGCTTTGATTGTCAATGTTCCTGCCCGGAGGTTTACCATGAAAATTGCCCATTTCGCCCTGTGGACCCAACAGCTCGACGTCCAGGCCCGCTTCTGGGTGGAGTTCTTTGCCGCCAGCATCAATGAAAAATACCTCAGCCAGACCAACCCCGGCTTTGCCTCCTATTTTGTCACCATCGAGGACGAGGTGGTGATCGAGCTGATGACCAAGCCTGGCCTGCAGCCGGCCAGCGCGGATAATAACCATACCGGCTGGGCGCATCTGGCCCTCTCGGTAGGCGGGGCGAAACAGGTCGATGCCCTCGCCCAACGCGCCGAGGATGCGGGGATACTGGTTTCGCCGCCGCGTACCACCGGCGACGGCTATTATGAGGCGGTGATCGCCGATCCCGATGGCAACCTGATTGAAATCGTCGCATAGTCAGCAGACCGCCAGTATTCAGGAGGCATTCATGGCACGTTACCGAATTATCGACACCGCGACCTGGCCCCGCCGGGACCATTTCACCTTTTACCGACAATTTGCCAACCCCAGCTTTAACCTCTGTGTCCCGATAGCGGCGCAGCGCCTGTACGAATGTGCGAAGGACCGTCGGGTCTCGTTTTTTCAGCTCGCGCTCTATGCGCTGCTGCGCGCGGCAAACGGAGTACCGCAGCTACGGCAGCGCGTGCGCAATGATGAGGTGATTGAATATGACAGCCTGGCGGTAATGACGCCGGTGATGACCGTCGAGGAAGGATTCCGCCAGGTATGGTGCGACAACGCCCCCGAGTTCACCACCTTCAGCGATGCGGCAACGCCGAAGATCGTCGCGGCAAGAGAGACAACGCCGGCGCCGCTCATCGTCGATGGCGAGCATTTTATCTGCGCCAGTTGTCTGCCGTGGCTCCACTTCACCTCGATGACCCATGCGGAATATGCCGTAGGCGCGGCGGTGCCCGCGCTTACCTGGGGGAAACTACAGAACGGCGTGATCCCGGTGGCCGGGCGGTTTAACCATGCCTTCGTCGACGGTCTCCACGCCAGCCGCTTTTTTGCTCTCGTGGAAGAGGGATTTAGCGACCCCGAGCGGCTCTGGCAACCGTTAACCGAGACCGCCCCCTCACTGCTCGCCCCTGCGGCAAAGAAACGCTGAGGCCCTCGCCACGCTCACCGCCTGACTTCCTTCCTTCGGTCCGGCGGTCGCTTTCCTCTCCTGTTGCCTTTGCAACAGCCGGCGCAAAACGGCGCTGCATTTGCAGCAGTCCGCTCCATCAGCTGACATAGCCAACCCGCTTCCTATCACGACTGCGCCTTCCTCTCTCACTGGCACGTGTTTTGCTTACCCACACATATAACCCACAGGCATTATGAATTATTTATTTATCTAATTTGTGCATAAGCTATTCACTGAATAAGAGAGAAGATGATGTCAGCCAATTCACCCGCACAGCCTTACACCCAGTCCACGCCGCAGGCGCATATTATTGCCAGCGATGCGGAAGCCCTCGCCATCGCCCATGAGATCGCCGCCGTGCTCAAACCCGGCGCCGCCGAGCGCGACCGGACGGGCATTGTCCCGGCGGAGATCGTCAACACCTATTCCAACAGCGGACTGTGGGGCATCACGGTGCCGCGCCGCTTTGGCGGCGCCGAGGTCTCGGCCGCGACCCTCGCGCAGGTTATCGCCATTCTCTCTGCGGCGGATCCGTCGTTAGGCCAGATCCCCCAGAACCACTACTGCCTGCTGGAGGATATTCGTCTGCAGGGCAGCGACGACCAGCAGGCGTTCTTTTTCGCCCAGGTATTACAGGGCTATCGCTTCGCCAATGCCCTGTCGGAAACCGGGGGGAAAACGGTCCTTGATATTCGTACCCGTATCGAGGAAGGCGCAGACGGTCTGCGGATCAATGGTCGTAAAGGCTACTGCACCGGCTCGCTGTACGCCCACTGGATTGGCATTCTGGCGCTGGACGCCGACGATCGCGCCCAGCTCGCTTTCGTCCCCCAGAACAGCCCGGGGCTGACGGTGGTCAATGACTGGGCGTGCCTCGGTCAGCGCACCACCGCCAGCGGCACCGTGCTGGCGGATAATCTTCCGGTCAGTCCTTTCCACCTTTTTCCAACCTGGAAGTCCTACGCCAGCCCGACTCTTGCCGGCCCCTTCGCCCAGTTGACCACCGCGGCAATAGATGCCGGGATCGCCCGCGCGGCGCTGGACGATACCGTGGCGTTCGTGCGCCACAGCGCCCGGCCGTGGATCGACGCCGGTGTGGAGCGGGCGAGCGACGATCCGCTGACTATCTACCATATCGGTCAACTGGACAGCCGCCTTGCGGCAGCCGACGCGCTGCTGGAGCGGGCGGGACGGGTGCTCGACCGCTATAAAAATGACCTCAGCGAGGAGCATGTCGCCGAGGCGTCGCTGGCCGTCGCCCGCGCCAAAATCTGGACCACCGAAGTGGCGCTGGAGGCCGCCAGCCGCCTGTTCGAGCTGGGGGGCACTCGCGCCACCGGTGAGTCGCTCAACCTCGACCGCCACTGGCGCAATGCCCGGGTGCACACCCTGCACGACCCGGTTCGCTGGAAGTATCAGCTGCTTGGCAACTGGGTGCTGAACGGCATTCGCCCGCAACGACATGACTGGAACTGATATGACGAGTCTGCTGGCGTTTTTCGCGGAAATCGACTGGAACGATGTGGCCCAGGCCGCCCTCGATACCCTTACCATGCTGGCCTGGTCGCTGGGATGGACCGTACTGCTGGGGCTTCCGCTGGGGATTGTGCTCTATCTCACCGGCGAGCCGCGTTTGCTGTACGCCCCGCGCCTTTACCGCCTGCTGTCATTGTGTGTCAACGTGCTGCGATCCCTGCCGTTCATCATTTTACTCATCGTGATGATCCCGGTAACCACGTTGCTGACCGGCACCTCGCTGGGGGTGGAAGGAACCATTCCGCCGCTGGTCGCCGGCTGCGCCCCGTTCTTCGCCCGGCTGGTGGAAACCGCCCTGCGCGAAGTGGAGCACGGCCTGGTGGAGGCCAGCTGGTCGATGGGCGGCAGCACCTGGCAGCTTATCTGGCACACGCTGCTGCCGGAGTCGCGGGCCGGGCTGATCGCCGCCGTGACCGTGACGGCCATTTTGCTGGTCGACTACACCTCGATGGCGGGGGTGATCGGCGGCGGCGGGCTGGGCGATCTGGCCATTCGTTTTGGTTATCAGCGCTTTCAGACTGACGTGATGGTGGTCACCGTCCTGATGCTGATTGCGCTGGTACAGCTTCTGCAAATGAGCGGCGACCGCCTGGTGCGCTACGTCAGCCGCAAATAACTTACCCTTCTTGGTTTCAGGAAATCACTATCATGAAAAAATCCATTATTGCCGCCGGACTGCTGGCCCTCTTCTCCACCGCAGCGCTGGCTAACGAGACGCTGATCGTCGGCGCCACGCCGGTGCCGCATGCGGAAATCCTTGAATTTGTGAAGCCGGTGCTGGCAAAGGAAGGCGTCGATTTACAGGTCAAGGTGTTTAACGATTTTATTCAGCCTAACCAGCAGTTGGCGGAGAAACACCTCGACGCCAACTACTACCAGTACCGGCCATTCCTCGATAACTACAACCAGACCCGCCACACCAACCTTGTACCGGTGGTGGGAGTGCATATCGAGCCCTTCGGCGCCTACTCCAGCAAATACACGACCCTCGCCGCGGTGCCTGACGGCGCCACGATCGCCATCCCTAACGATCCGGTGAACACCGGCCGCGCGCTGGTGATGTTAAGCAACGCCGGGCTGATTACCCTCAAGGATCCGCACAACCCGCAATCGGCAACCAAGGACATTACCAGCAACCCGCATCACTTTAAGATCCGCGAACTGGAGGGCGCCATGCTGGCGCGCGCGGTGAAGCAGGTCGACCTGGCCTTTATCTTTGCCAACTATGCGCTGGAGGCCGGTATCGACACCGATAAAGCGTTGCTGGTGGAAAAAGGCAGCGATCTGTACGTCGAATATCTGGTGGCGCGCCCGGACAATATTCAGGACCCGGGCATTCAGAAGCTGGCGCAAGCGCTGCATTCGGACGCAGTTCGTCAGTTCATTCTGACGCGTTATCAGGGCAAAATTTTACCTGGATTCTAATCACCGCGGGCAGCGGCGTCAGCCGCTGCCCGGGCTAACGGAGCGCATCATCGTGACGCATATCCCCGCCCCACCGACCCACATTGAGTTTGCTGGTATCAGCAAAGCCTATCCTAACGGCGTGCAGGCGCTTCAGGACATTGACCTGACCATCCGTCAGGGCGAAATTTTCGGCATCATCGGCCGCAGCGGCGCCGGAAAATCCACCCTGCTGCGCCTGTTTAATCGTCTGGAAAATGCCGACAGCGGCGAGATGTTCATCCACGGCGAGTCAACCGTGCGCTACTCCACGCGCCAGCTGCGCGATCTGCGTCGGCGGGTGGCGATGATTTTTCAGCACTTTAACCTGATGGCCACCAAAACCGTGGCGCAGAACGTCGCCTTGCCGCTGAAGATGGCTGGCGTCCCGGCCGGCGAACGCCAGCGTCGGGTCAGCGAGATGCTTGAGCTGGTGGGCCTCAGCGCGCTGCGCGACAGCTACCCGGCCCGCCTCTCCGGTGGCCAGAAACAGCGGACCGGCATCGCCCGGGCGCTGGTCACTCAGCCGGAAATTCTGCTGTGCGATGAGGCAACCTCGGCGCTGGATCCGGAAAACACCCTGTCGGTGCTAACCCTGCTCAAGGAGATTAACCAGCGCCTGGGCCTGACAATCGTGCTGATCACCCACGAAATGGAGGTCATTCGCACCCTCTGCGATCGGGTCAGCGTGCTTGAGGGCGGGCGCATTGTCGAACAGGGCGATGTCTGGCGCGTGTTTGGCAACCCGCAGCACCCGGTGACGCGCGCCATGCTCGGCCTGCAGCACCCCGATCGCCCGGAGGCCGGGCCACCGCTGCGCGACGGCGAGCAGATCGTGACCTTACGTTTTGACGGCAGCAGCGGTCGCGAACCCAATCTGCAGCATATCGCCAGCCTGCTGGGAGGCGACGCCCGACTGCTGTACAGCAACTGCGAGCGCATTCAGGGCCGGGTGATCGGCCAGCTGCAGGTCCGGCTGAGCGGGCCGCTGGCCGCCAGCGCGCTGGCGCAGGATGGCTGGGTCGCAGACAGCATTCTGACCCACCATCATCAGACAGCGGAAACCACTGCTTCTTAGCCATCGAATGGGATTATATTCCCGATCCTTTGCTAAGGATAATTAGTTATAAATCATAGCATTTCAGTGTTAGACAGGGCGAAGTGCGCCTCTTATCTTTCGTCATGAATTGTAAATAACCACGCAATTATTTGATGAGGTAGCACTTTTGTCCAGATTACAACAAGGATTAAAAACCCGAAAAACCCGCTTCGCCCTGGCGCTAAAAGTGGCCCTGCTCGGCGGCGTGGTAGCATTTTCTTCTGTTGCCCATGCGGAAGGGATCCTGAAAGAAGGCATCACCCCGGCCACCGACGCCAGCCAGATCCCGGCCAGCGCCAAACTGCGTAAAGACACGGTGGTGGCCGGGATCTCCGAGCCGCAGGGGATCTTTAACCCCTACTTTTTCGTCAACGGCTGGGATGAGAACGTGACTAACGTCATTTTTTCACGCCTGATTGACTGGGACAGTCAGGGTAAGCTGGTCCCGGGACTGGCGGAGAGCTGGACGGTCAGCCCGGACAGTAAAGTCTATACCATCAAATTGCGCCCTGGCCTGACCTTCAGCGACGGTTCACCGCTGACGGCGGAAGATGTCGCCTTTACCCTGACGGTCCTGCTCGACCCCAAATATGATGGCGATACCGACATCACCCTGGCCAATATCGCCGGCGGCGCGGACTACAAAGCCGGCAAAGCTGACAGCGTCAGCGGCCTGAAGGTCATCGACCCGCTCACCCTGCAGGTGACCACCACGCAGCCAGGCGCCACCACGCTGGCCAAAATTGGCGGGCCGGTGCTGTCGAAAGCCTGGTACGGCAAAGGATATCAGCGGGGAAATCTCGACTATCTGCGTTCACTGCACGGCAAGCCACTGGGCAACGGCCCTTACGTGTACGACAAATACATTCCCGGTCAGGAAATACGCTTCCATGCCAATAGCCATTTTTACCGCGGAACACCGCCAACACCGCGCTTTATCTACCGCGTGACCAATCCGTCGACCAACTTCCAGCTGTTCCAGACCGGGGAGACCGACTATGACGCCTTTACCTCACGCCCCGACGATATTGAGCAGCTGAAAATGCTCGGCTTCGCCAACATTAATCTTTACGGCTCCAGCGACTACAGCCAGGTGGAGTTCAACGTGCATCGCCCGGCGCTGCAGGATAAGCGCGTGCGCCAGGCGCTGATTTACGGTCTGGATCGGCAGAAGCTGATCGACGTGGTCTATCAGGGGTACGGCAAAGTCGCCATCGAGCCGATCGCCCCGATCTCCTGGGCCTTTAACGCTGAAGGCGTCAACCCTTACCCTTACGATCCGGCACAGGCCAAAAAGCTGCTGGATGAGGCCGGCTGGAAACCTGGCGCCGACGGTATCCGCGCCAAAAACGGCCAGCGCCTGGAGCTGACCCTGCTGGTGAGCAAGAAGGTGCTCAACGACGCTCTGATCCCCATCGCCAAGGAGAACTGGCGGCAGATTGGCGTACTGCTGAAGCCGCAGGTGGTGGATTTCAATGCCCTGATGGCGCAGCGTAAAGCCGGAAATTACGATCTGGCCTCCTTTAGCACCAGCACCCTCAACGACCCGCACGATGGGGTATGGGATTTTTACAGCAGCGAAGCTAAAGAGTCCGGCTACCATAACGCGGAAGTCGATAAGCTGATTAACGCCGGCAACGCGGTGCTCGACATTGAACAGCGCAAGCCGATCTACCACCAGCTGTATAAAGTGCTGGCCGACGATCCGCCGGTGATCCTGCTTGGCTATCGCGACATTCTTTCCGCCAGCAGCGCCCGCGTCAGCGGCTTTAAGCCGGATATCTACAACGGCCTGACCGGCAGCCTGCCGGATGTAAAAATCGTCAAGTAAATCCCCCTGGCCGCCGGGTTAACCGGCGGCTGATGTGAGACCATCATGAAAAATTTCATCCTGAGGCGCTTGCTGCAAACGCTGCCGATGCTGCTGCTGGCCTCCTTCATTATTTTTATGCTGTTTGCCAAAACCCCCGGCGACTTTATCGATGGCAATGTCACCCTGACCGCCGCCCGCGCCGCAGAGCTGAAGGCGATTTACGGCCTCGACCAGCCGCTGTTCACCCGCTACCTCCACTGGCTGGGACAGCTGCTGCGCGGTGATTTAGGCTTTTCACTGCAGTATCAGATCCCGGTCAGCCAGTTGCGCAACCAGTACATCTGGAACTCTTTTCTGCTGGCCAGCGTCGCGCTGGTCTTTTACTGGGGCATTGGCCTGGCGGTCGGCGTGGTTTCTGCCCTGCGACCCGGCTCCTGGTTTGATCATCTGGTGAGCGTCGCGGTGTTTGCCGCCATGTCGTTCCCCACCTTTTTCCTCTGCCTGCTGCTGATTAAATGGTTCGCCGTCGATCTCCACTGGCTACCGGTAGGCGGGATGACCAATACCGGCAGCGACGAGAGCGGCTGGCAGTATGTGCTGCAAGTGGCCGCCCACCTGGCGCTGCCGGTGCTGGCGCTGGTGATGCTGCAGGCGGGCAGCCTGACGCGCTATGTGCGCGCCAGTATGCTCGACGTGGTGAAAATGGATTTTATCCGTACCGCCCGCGCCAAGGGATTGCAGGAGCGCACGGTGATCCTCAAGCATGCCCTGCGCAACGCCCTGCTGCCGATTATCACCCTGCTGGGCTTCGAGCTGCCGGGGCTGTTCTCCGGGGCGATCATTACCGAAAAGGTGTTCAACTGGCCGGGGGCAGGCCACATCCATATCGACTCGCTGGCCGCCCGCGACTATCCGGTGCTGATGGGGTTTACCCTGTTTCTGGCGGTGCTGACGATCGTCGGGAATTTGCTCGCCGACGTGCTGTACGCCTGGGCCGATCCGCGTATTCGGGTGAGGTCATGATGATCCTGTCTTACTTTGCTTCCCGTCGCCGCCAGCGGCAGGCGGCTATCCCGGCGCTGGCGCATATTCCCCCCTCTCCCTGGCGCCAGGGGTGGCGACAGCTGCGCCGTAACCGGCTGGCCATGTTCTGCCTGATCCTGCTGGCGGTGATGGCGGTATGGTGCGTGCTGGGGCCCGTCTGGTCGCCATGGAGAGATGATGCCACCGATGCCCTGAGCATCAACCAGCCGCCCGGGGCGGAACACTGGCTCGGGACCGATTTTCTTGGTCGCGATGTCTACACCCGCCTGCTGCTGGCCGGGCGCATCTCGCTGATTATCGGCCTGCTGACCATGGTGATGTCGGTGTGCCTCGGCTACCTGCTCGGCGCCCTCTCGGGTTATGTCGGCGGGTTAACCGACAAACTGATCATGCGGGTGGCCGACCTGGTGATGACTATCCCCGGGTTACCGCTGTTGATCGTCGCCGGGGCGATGCTTTCTGAGCTCGATTTTTCCCCGGACTCGCGCATTTATATGGTGGTGGTGATGCTCAGCCTGCTGGAGTGGCCCCGACTGGCGCGGCTGGTGCGCGGACAATGTCTCTCCCTGCGCGAACGCGATTTTATGCTGGCCACCCAGGTGCTGGGCCTGTCGGCGCGTCGCCGGCTGTTTGGCCACCTGCTGCCGAATACCATTCCGATTCTGGTGGTGATGGCGACCATGGCCGTCGCCAACGCCATTCTCAGTGAATCCGCGCTGAGCTATCTCGGCCTCGGCGTGGTACCGCCGACGCCGTCATGGGGCAATATGATGGATGCTGCCAATAGCCTGATCGATTTCCAGCGCCGCCCCTGGCTGTGGATGCCGCCGGGCATCGCCATCTTTATCACCGTGATCGCCATCAACGTGCTGGGCGACGGCCTGCGCGACGCCATGGATCCCAATATGAAACCGAGGCTGAAATGACCACGCCGTTAGTCTCCTTTAATCATCTCTCCGTCTCTTTCGCCGGCGAACGCACCCGCGTGCGCGCGGTGCAGGAGGTCTCTTTCACCATTCAGGCCGGACAAACCGTTGGCGTGGTGGGCGAATCCGGCTGCGGCAAAAGCGTCACCGCCATGGCGCTGATGGGTCTCCTGCCACCGCAGGCGGCGCGCATCGACGGCGGCGAGATCCGCTTCGCGGACCGCGATCTGCTGCGGCTGAAAGCCAGACAGATGGCCGACCTGCGCGGCCACCAACTGGCCATGATCTTTCAGGAACCGATGTCGGCCCTGAACCCGGTGTTGACCATCGGGGAGCAGCTGTGCGAACCGCTGATCCGCCACCTCGGCGCCACGCCGAAAGCCGCCTGGCAGCAGGCCATCCAGCTGTTAAGCGAGGTCGGCCTGGCGCGCGGCGACAGCCTGATGACCCGCTATCCTCACCAGCTTTCCGGCGGCATGCTGCAGCGGGTAATGATCGCCATGGCGCTAAGCTGTCAGCCCAAACTGCTGATTGCCGACGAACCGACCACCGCGCTGGACGTCACCGTGCAGGCGCAAATCCTGCGCCTGCTGCGCGACCGGGCGCGGGCCAGCCAGATGGCGATGATGCTGATTACCCACGATCTTGGAGTGATCGCGCAGATGGCCGAGCAGGTAGTGGTGATGTATGCCGGACGGATCGTGGAACAGGGCGCCACCGCAGAGGTGCTACGGCATCCGCAACATCCTTACACGCGTGGGCTGATCGCCTCCCGCCCGGTGCCGGGTGAGCGGCGTCGGCGGCTGTACTCTATTCCCGGCCAGGTGCCGGATCTGGCCGCTCTGCCGGCGGGCTGCGCCTTTGCCGGGCGCTGCGAGCGGGCGACGGCGCGCTGTCGGGAGGCGATTCCGCCGCTGCTCGGTGAGCGCCAGCGGGCCGCCTGCTTTTACAGCGAATTTGCGGAGGCGACAGCATGAGCGAACGCTATGTTATTGAAGTGGATGGATTGAAAAAATATTTTCCGCTGCGCGACGGCCTGTTTGGCCAGCAGACCGGCGAGCTTCGCGCGGTGGACGGCGTCAGCTTTAACATCCGTCCGGGCACCATTTTTGGCCTGGTGGGCGAGTCCGGCAGTGGTAAAACCACCGTCGGCCGGACCCTGCTTGGCCTGTATGAGAAGAGTGCCGGCAGCGTGAAATTTCACGGTCAGGAGCTGGCCGACCTGACCGCGCCTGCCCTGCGCGCCATCCGGCCCAGAATGCAGCTGGTGTTTCAGGACCCCTATAGCTCGCTGAACCCACGGCTGCGTATTGGCGACGCGATTGGCGAAGCCATGCTGCAGCACAAGCTGTGCACCCGCGATGAGCTGTATGACCGGGTGATCGCCGTGATGAAGATCTGCGGCCTGGCACCGGAGCACTATGCCCGCTTCCCGCATCAGTTCTCTGGCGGCCAGCGACAGCGGATCGGTATTGCCCGGGCGCTGATCCTCAACCCGGATTTTATCGTCGCCGATGAGCCCATCTCGGCCCTCGATGTGTCGATTCAGGCGCAGATCATCAATTTGTTTTCCGACCTGCGCGACGAGCGCGGCGTCACCTTCCTGTTTATCTCCCACGACCTCGGGGTGGTGGAGCATTTATGTGACGATGTGGCGGTAATGTATCTGGGACAGCTGGTGGAAAGCGCCAGCCGCGATGCGCTGTTCAGCCGCCCCCTCCATCCCTATACCCGCGCCCTGCTGGCCGCGGTGCCAACCCTCGATCCGCACAGTGAACCGCAGGCGCTGATGCAAGGTGAGATCCCGGATCCGGCCAATCCGCCCCCCGGCTGCCGCTTTTCATCCCGCTGCCCGCAGGTCAGCGAGCGGTGCAGGAGAGAAGCTCCGGCGCTGCGCGAGGTGGCCCCGGGCCATCGGGTCGCCTGCCATGGGGTCGCGTCCTGAGCACAGTCGATGGGGTTATTTATTTCTAAACAACCGTCCGATTGTGCACGGCAGCGCCAGGATTTACTATCCGCCCCGTCTTGTGAGACGCGTTATGAATGAAGCGTAATATTTTTGTTCATTTTTGCCCGATGGCTTCGGGCATTTTTTTCTCTACGCCCGGGAGCGATCCTGTCGGCAACACATTTAGCGGGGCGCGGTCGCCCGTCTGTCAAAACGCAGCAATGGAATTGCCTGTCCGCGCCCCGCTATCCCTTTCCCTTTATCTTTCCCGCCGGTGATTAAAAACCGGCAAAAAATAAGAAATGATGAGATTGCCAGGGGTATAGCTTTCTCTTATGTTTTAAGCGTGTACTCCCCATTAAGGAAACAACATCATGCTTAAGCGTCGCACTCTCAAAACAGCACTGGCGGCGGTTATTTCTCTTGCCGTCATGGCCGCGCCGGCGTATGCCAACCCGGGTAATGGCAACGGTAATGGCGGTGGTAATCACGGGAACAGTGGTAACCATGGCAATAGCGGCAATCATGGCAATAATGGCGACCATGGTAATAAAGGCCAGAATAAAGGTCAGTCTGCTGACGAGCATGGCAACCGCAAAAACTACGGTAAACCCGACCACGTCGACAGCGATATTAGCTTCTCACGGGCGCGCTCCCTTGCCGTGAACTACGGTCTGGTCGGCTATCAGGCGCTGCCTCCGGGTATCGCCAAAAATGTTGCCCGCGGCAACCCGCTCCCTCCGGGTATCGCGAAAAAGACCCTGCCGGCTTCCATGATTAACGACCTGCCCTATTATCCAGGCTATGAATGGCGCGCGGTCGGCGATGACCTGGTGCTGGTCGCCCTGAGCACTGCCATCGTGACCGCCGTGATTAACGGTGTGTTTGACTAAATCACCAGCTTATTGAAAAGCCTCGCCCCGGCGAGGCTTTTTTGTGCCTGGCGCTGGAGAATGACAACTCACTGGCATAATCGCTAAGATAATGGCTCAACCAACCCGGGACAGACTATGGACAAAGACACAGTAGTGACGCTGTTGAAATACAAGCGCTGGATTGACCTTGCCACCTTACAGGCGATCCGCGCAATTGACGGTACGGTATATGGCGAAAAACGTCACCTGACCATCAGGCTGATGAACCATATCCATGTCGTTGACATGATTTTCCGGGCGAACCTGCGCGGCAGGCCGCACGGTTACACCGCGCTGAATACCCCCGAGACGCCAACCGTTGATGCGCTGGAAAAGGCCATGACCGCCTGTACGGACGAATACATTCAGTACGTCAGCGCCATGACCCCCGCCGATTTTCACGAACGTATCGCCTTCAAATTTGTTGACGGCGGTGACGGCAATATGACCGCGATGGAGATGCTGAACCACATGCTCTTTCACGGCGCCTATCACCGCGGGGCGGTGGGCTGGATGATTGGCGAATGCGGCGGCGTGCCGCCAAAAGAGGTGCTGACGGTTTTCCTGCGCGACCATCATTCCTGAGGATGCGAAACCATCAGCCGTGAATCGCGCGGAGGATCAGCAGAAGTTCAGCCTGATGACGAGTATGGGTTTTCCGGTACAGGGCGCTGAGGTGGGTTCTGATGGTGGCGATGGACACGTCCAGATGTAAGGCGCATTCACCCGGTGTCATGCCCCGCACCAGCAGCTCCGCCACCGCATTCTCGGCGGGTTTGACGTTAAACAGCTCCATCAAGGCGCTGCCGGTGAGAAACGGCTCGGGAATAATCACGCAGGCGACCCCGGCAAGAAGGGCTGCCGGGATCACGAGGATCGGTTTCGGCTGACGCCCGGCGGTATAGCACAGCCCTGCCTTCGGCGGCTCTGCCGTCCGGGTGGCCTGCTCGATGGCGCGTTTCAGCTTTTTACTGTCGGTATTGAGGCACAGCATATCGCCCCCGCTATACCATGAGAGGCGGGCGTTGGCGCGCAGATAGCGTTCGGCATGCGCGCTGGCGTAGAGAATTTTACCGCCATGATCCACCAGCCATACCGGGTAGATCCCGTTGTCCATCACCGCGCTCTGGTATTTTATGGTGTCCCGCAACTGTTCAAACCGGGCGTGAAGCTGGCAGGCGGTTTTTAACGCCGGGATCAGGCGCCTGAACAGTTCAAACTGCACCGGCTGCGGATAAGCCGCCGTATTGGCCGTCATCAGTGACAGATAGGTGGCATAGCCATTGATGGTGCACAGCTTGACGCTGGTGAGATGATTCAGGTCGTTGGGGTGATGAAATTCATTGTAATAGACGCTGCCGGCAATAAACTTATCGCCTAAATATTCCCGGTCCCGATACATTTGCCCGACCGGTAACGCGGTCAATATTTTTTCGGCGGGATCGATAGCCAGAAATACATCGCGATAGGCGGTAAAGACCTTCTCCTCGAGCAGGAGTGAATCAGTCAACAGATGGGCATTGCCTTTGTCGTAAAACAGAAATGCCGCGTACTGATGGCCGGTCAGTAACGCCAGTTTCTGCAATGCCGATTTCCACAAATCGGGATCCAGGGTGGCCGTCAGCACCGTTTCCAGGATCTCGATGTAAATCAGTTCCGGATCAATCGCCATACCGCCACCTGTGAGTCACTGTTTCCGCGGCCGGGGCGGCGCATGTGGCCGCTCTAATCAGCATAGTTCCGCCAGTGAAACAATGACAGTTCAGGTTCGCTGAGCAGCCCGGGAAGCGTGACGCCACCGCGCTATCAAGGGGGTTCAGCATCCACTGTCGCGGGTTTGGATAGCGCCCGCCTTCCGGCATAGCGTCCGCCAGACCATCAGGGCGCACACCAGGGTGACGACCGCCAGCCCGCTAAACAGTAGCGTATAAGCAGAGTCATAGCTCTCGCGCAGCGCCCGGAGGGAAAAGTCAGGCAAAAGCGCAGCCGCCTGCGGCATATTGCCGGCCCCCAGCCAGCCTGCGGCGCGGTCAATCACCTCAGGCGCATACCCGTGAACGCGACTTTGCAGGGTCAGGTTATTGCTTGCCGTTAATACCGCCGAAACGACCGCCAGGGCGATCCCCTCGCCGGCAACGCGAACGGTATTGAACAGGCCTGCCGCCATACCGGCTTTCGCCATCGGCACAGCGGAAATCGCCAGGCCGTCCATCAGCCCCCAGGGAAACGCCGCCCCAGCTCCACAGAGGATCAGCGCCAGCACCAGCTGCGGGAGATGGTGGCTGTGAAAAGCGTTCCCCAGCAACAGCAACCCGACGGAGGCCATCATCAGTCCCGCCGTGGACACGTGCCCCGGTGAAAACCAGCGGGTGAGCAGGGCCGCAACGGATGGGAAAACCAGCATCGGCGTGGTCAGCGCCATCAGATACAGTGCGCTCTGCGGCTCACTCATCCCCTCTCCGCCCATAAAATGCAGGGGAACAATAATCAGCAGGACAACGTAGCAACAGCAGGTGGCGACAGGCAGCAACAGTACGCCGACAAAACGCGGATGACGCAGCAGGGAGATGTCCAGCACCGGGTTGTTCACCCTCCGGCAGCGCACGACAAACGCCACGAACAGCCCCCCCGACGCGATGAGCAAGGCCAGCGTGGTCAGGGATAAAAAACCGCGGGCCGGAATGACCATGAGCGATGCAGTAAACAGCATCAGGGCCAGCGTAAACAGGAGTAAGCCGAGGTTGTCGGGTGTCCGCGGCTCGCTTTTTTCTGCCGCGGGCAGATACGCCAGTCCGATAAGCAGCACCCCTGCCGAAAGCAGCGCAAACAGGGCGTATACGCCGCGCCAGCCCACCGCGTCGGTCATGAAGCCGATCAGCAGCGGACCGAACGCCAGGCCAACGCCGAACACCGTGCCCAGGATGCTGAATGCCCGGGTCCGCTGAGCGCCATCATACAGCTGGGCCAGCGCCGCACTGCCGCTGGCTAAAATCATCGCCGCGGCCAGGCCCTGCAGAGCCCTCAACACGCCTGACAGGAAGAGATTGTGCGTCAGGCAAAACAGCAGGCTGCTCAGGCAAAACAGCGCGGCGCCGGCGATAAAAATACGTTTTCTGTCGATGGCATCCGCCATCACCCCTGCGGCCAGCAAAAAGCTGCCGAAAGTCAGCATAAAGCCATTGGTCAGCCACGACAGCGCAGCGGGAGAGCCGCCCAGCGACTGCTGTATCGCGGGGGTGGTCATGACGCCGCCGGTAAAACTTAACGGCAGCAGCAAGGCCGCCATAAAGACAGAAAGCGCGGCCAGGGCGCTGGCGTATCGGGAAGGTGTTCTGGCGGTGAGTAACATCGGGCGGCCCTCATCAGTCGGCAAGGAATGAATAAACTGTCGCCATCCTATTGCGGATGTTAATGCCGATAAATAGACTGAAAATATCTTCTTAAGAGACATAAGGTTTATAATCGATGGACAGCCTCACCTCGCTGACGTCCTTTGTCCGCACCGCCGAAACGCTAAGCTTTGTTCAGGCCGCCAGGCTGCTGGGCATATCTGCCTCGGCGGTGGGTAAGAATGTCGCCCGGCTTGAGCATAAACTGGGGGTCCGGCTGTTCAACCGCAGCACCAGAAACGTCAGCCTGACGGCGGAGGGGGCCGCATTTCTGACGCGCTGCCAGAGTATCCTGGAGCAGATCCAGGAGGCCGAGTCAGAGCTGACCAGCAGTCTCTCACAGCCCACCGGCAAACTGAGGATTTCACTGCCCGTCATTGGCTACCGCCTGTTGCTCCCCGCCCTCACCGCCTTTACCCGTCTTTATCCGCAGGTTGAACTGGATCTCGACTTTAGTGACCGGCTGGTCAATCTGATCGATGAAGGATTTGATGTTGCTATCCGTAGCGGTGAATTAGCTGACTCCCGCTTGATCGCCAGAAAGCTGGGGGGCTTTCGTTTTGTGCTCTGCGCCAGCCCGGCCTATCTGGCGGAATACGGGCCCCCCGACTCGCCAAAGGAATTGGCGGCGCACAAGTGCATTTTTTTCCGCTTCCCCGCGACGGGGCTGATCCAGCCCTGGGAACTGCGCGATATGCGGCTGACGGGAGATTTCAGGGCCGCTGCCGTTGTAACGGTCAATAACATTGAGGCCGCCATTCGCTTAAGCGCGGCGGGGATGGGCATCGCTTATGTGCCTGATTTTGTCGTGCGCGAGGCCATGGATGAGGGACAACTGCAGGAGGTGTTGCCCGGCTGTTGCGTCAAGGATGGGCATTTCTCGGTCCTGTGGCCCGCCAGCCGCTACCTGTCACCGAGAATACGCTGTTTTATCGATTTTATGGCTGCGGCAGAGATACCTTTGTCACCCGCATCGGCGCCCCCTATCCCTTGTGTCTAACAATTTGTGGTGATTAGCTACCCCCACTGAAGCAGAGTGAGCCGCCCCCTTCCCTTAAGGTCAGAAAAGTCTGCACCGCTGAATCTTGATTTGCAGCACATGGCCCCCCGCTTCACCTTTCACACCAGCACATCAGGTTGAACGGTTACCTGAGTTGAAGGTCCGCTGCGAGCGAAGAACGGACGTTCATGAAATAATGGGGCCAGTGAGCATCGACAAGTATGCCCAAAATCATGCTCATTGATTTTGGGCTTAAGATACTATGCACATCAACATAAACCGCTTCCAGGCCGCAGAGAAAACTACGTCAGAAGCTTAATTTATCCTGCTTTTTTGTCCGCAACCCGTTAATAATACCTAAAAATGCAAGCCCGACGGGAACAAGGGATCCCCACAGAACGGCGTTCCAGCCGTAGAGACTGAGCAGGGCTCCTGAAGAAAATGACCCAACAATCATCACCCCAAACACCACAAAATCATTCAGGGACTGGACCTGGTTTTTCTCTTCGGGACGGTGATATTCAATGATCTTCGCCGATGCGCCGGTGAAGCCAAAATTCCAGCCCAGACCCAGCAATATCAGCGACAGCCAGTAGTGAAAAATATCAGTTCCACCAAGTCCGGCCAGCACAGAGCATGCCGTGATAAGCAGACCCGCAGCGGCGATACGCATGGCCCCAAAACGGTTAATTAATTTGCCGGTGAAAAAGCCCGGACCGTACATGGCAATCACATGCCACTGGATACCAAGATTGGACGCCTGCTGAGAAATGCCGTGCATGTGCATCGAGAGGGGGGCTGCCGTCATCAGGAAATTCATCACCATATAGGTGACCGCACCGCTGAATACGGTTCTGGCAAACCCTGGCTGTCGGACAATCTCGCGCAAAGGTCGTCCACCCGTTTTTACTGCGCCGGCAGGTTCTGTGGTTTTCACGTCTTTGAGTATGAATGCCGAAATAACGGCCACGAGCGCCTGGGCGAGGAACGTGACGGCGAAGGTATGAGGCGGCCAGAGGTGCATCGTTCCGGAAACCAGCATGGGCCCAACCACGCCGGCAATCACTCCGCCCCCCATAACCAGCGACAAAGCCCTGGCCCTTCGTTCGGGCGTAACGCCGTCCGTTGCGGCAAAACGAAAGCTGAGCGCGACTGCCGCATAGGCACCGCCCAGAAATGCAGCAATGCAGAACAGCAGGAATGAGCCGATGAAGACGGCCAGAGCAGCCGTCAGGCCGGTGATGACGCCTGCTCCGGTGCCGACCATAAAGGCAGTTTTACGACCATTTTTCCGCGCCAATGAGCCTAACGGCAGAATGCAGGCCGCCATCCCCAGAACAAACATGGTGATGGGCAGGGTGGCCAGCGAACTGGCAGGTGCAATCGCATTACCCACAATTGCCCCTGTGGCATAAAAGACGACGGAGTTAGCACCGGCGAGAGCCTGTGCGGCCGACAGGCGTATAATATTATTTTTCTGATCTGCAACGGGCAGGAAATGTTCTGCGGACATGTGATTAATTATCCTGATTCATGGTGAGCACTATCCGGTATCGCGCCAGACCCTGCTTCAGTCTGCTGAGCGCCTCATTTGCCCTTTCAAATGGCAGCAGTTCAGTGACAGGCAACGTCTGAAAGAGGTGGCTGAACTGTAGTGCGCGCTCGGTTTGCGCCGGTGTGCTGACGAAGGATCCTGTCAGGGTACGTTCAGCGCCGATCATCATACCCGGCGTGACCTGCACCGGCGTTTGTCCGGTACCCAGCAGGATCGCTTTTCCCCGGGGGGCGAGGGCGGACAGAAGGGCTGATACCGTTTCTGAATCCGGTGCCGTTGCCACAATAAAATCCACACCGCCGTCATTTTTCAGACGTTCTGATGCGTTTTCCTTAAGTGTATCGATGTAGTGATGCGCACCCAGCTCAATGGCCGCTCGTTCTTTTTCGCTACCGCGCGCCACCACCGTAACGTCAAACCCCATTTTACGGGCGTACTGAACGGCCATGTGGCCAAGGCCACCCATTCCGAGAACCGCCACTCTGTCGCCCGCTCTGGCGCCAGAATTACGCAGTGCGTTGAAGGTTGCGGTACCGGCGCAAAGGATCGGCGCTGCATGTACGGAAGAGAGCGCGGAGGGGATGGCTATCAGCGCGGTATGCCGCATGACAACGTACTCTGCGTAGCCGCCATCGCAGCTGAGTCCTGGCGTAAGCTGGTTTTCACAGAGGTGAAAAAGCCCGCTGCGACAGGGTTTGCAGTGCTGACAGTATCCCCCCAGACGCCCGATGCCAACCCGCTGACCGGTTTGCCAGATATCGGGTACCCTGTTCCCTTTCCGGGCAATAAATCCGACAATTTCATGTCCCGGTATACGGCCGGGCTGGCCCGCCTGCGGCGCTTTTTCCGCGTCCCGGAGATCGGCACCGCATACGCCGCATGCTTCAATTCTGATGAGCACCTCATCCGGGCCGGGAGCGGGTACCGGCCGCTCTGTCATTTCCAGCACCCCGGGGGCAACGATCTGCATAGCGCGATATTTTTTATTCATAAATTGCACCGGAAAAAGTAGGGATATCAGATGGCAAGGGCGACGAGAAAACGGGATACCATGTTATAGGCGGCGACAGTAGCAACCGCTTCCACGGTCTCTTTTTCACCTAACAGGCTTTTCAGCGCCCCGATGATGTTCTCCTCAACCACGACGTTCCGGGTGGACTGGTCCGTAAGATGTATCAGCAACGTTTCGGTGTCATTAAAGATGTGTGGCGCGGAGGATAACCGCAGGGCTTCTGCTTTTTCAGCCGTTCCGCCTGCATCCAGATAGGCAGGGTAGTGCACGTTCCATTCAAATTCTGCTTTATTCAGCCAGGCAACGCGCAGCATGATCAGTTCCCGGTATTCAAGGCTGAGCGAAAATTCCTGACGTACCCGTACCATCAGTTCGTTCCAGCCCGTGGCCAGGGGGGCACTCTTCAGTAATACCCGGTCAATACCTATCAGTTTTCCGCCGGGCCGACGGGCCTTTATCGCGTTGAGAAGATTGGCGTCAACGGGCTCTTCATCCTGCCAGGGGGTTACTCTTGGTGTGGTCATATCATTTTTTCCTGTTGAACAAAACAATCCAGCCGCGTCAGCTCAGTATTAAGTCACCTTCGATCAGCATATTCTGGGCCAGTAACCACCGGTTCAGGGAGGAGTCAATCACCCGCTGATGGACCCCTTCAAACTGATGCACCGTGCCGCTACCGCTTACGTGGATGACATACACAAGCCTGCCGGAGGCATCCTCTGCAGGTCTGTCACCGGAGGCCGGTATACCCTTCGGAAGGTGCCCGTCAGTGTGAATTTCAAGATGCGTAAGGGCGAGACCTTCAGCCCTGGCTTCGAGAATAAAGGCGGCCATTATGCAGGCGTTAAACGCAGCGAGCATCAGCTCCTGGGGGTCAGGAGCCAGCCCTTCGCCACCAAGCGAAACCGGTTCATCGGAATCGATAACATGACTTTGCAGGGCCGGCGAAGCGTTGTCTGCGGAAAAGGACTGGCAGAGCGTCCGGCTGGCCATGCCCCCCTGCCATGAGGTGACAAGGTCATAATGCACGGTCTGGATTTGCATAATTACTCCAGTGCCGCACGCGGGTAAGCGCGTGCGGCATGGTCATCAGGCGTTACGGCCAGCCATTACGCCACCATCAATATCCCAGATAGCGCCGGTGACCCAGCCAGTCTTGTCAGAAAGCAGGAAAGCAACGGTTTCCGCGATATCGACCGGGGTACCCACGCGACCGATCGGGTGGAAGCTGTCAAAGCTGCTCATCACGTCCTTCACGTCGTCTTTCGGAATGAAGCCTTCGTAAATTGGCGTGTGAACAACGGCCGGAGACACCGCATTCACGCGGATCCCTTTTTCACCCAGCTCAATGGCCAGGTTTTTGGTCAGCGCGTGCAGACCCGCTTTTGCCATTGAGTAGGCTGAAGACGGAGTGGCACCGATGGCCTGCTGTGCCCACATGGAACCGATATTAACGATGGAGCCTTTAATGCCGGCTTCGACCATATTGCGCACCACGTCACGGGTAATAAAGAACGTCGCGCGGTTAATGCTCATGTACATGTCATAGTCTGACGTTTCATGTTCGGTGAACGGTTTCGGGAAAAATACGCCAGCCGCATTGACCAGCAGGCTAATATCTTTGTGTTCGGCATTAATGGTATTCACCACGTGCTGCATACCTTCTTCTTTCATCAGGTCGGCAACGATGATGGAAACCTGACCGTCTGCAGCCAGCGCCTGGCGGGCCTGCTCGGCTTTGTCCTGACGATTGCCAACCAGCACAACGCTGCCACCGTTTTTCAGAACCAGCTTCGCCGTTTCGAAGCCCATACCGCTTGTACCACCGACCACTAACAGTTTTTTACCGGCAAAAGATGCGTTCATCGCTAACCTCTTTGAATTCATATGGTTGTCATTGATGAAAAGCCGCGCTCCTCATCGTGTGAAATCAGAATGCCACCCGGGCCTCTGATTGACGACTGAGAAGAAATTGCGACCCAGGAAAGAAAATCTTTCTCGCTGGCGTATACTGAGGAAAATAATGCATCAGGATGACCACAATGCGATCGCTAAACCGACTTAAATGGCTGCACGCTTTTGAAGCCACCGCCAGGCATGGCAGCTTTACCGGCGCGGCTCAGGAGCTGGGCGTTACGCCCGCCGCAGTAGGCCAGCTGGTACGCTCGCTGGAAGACTGGGTAGGACACCCGCTTCTTCACCGCACCCGCTCAGGAAAAGAGCGGCTGACGCTGGTTGACGAAGCGCAGGAGGCACTCCATGACATCACGCAGGGGCTCGACAAACTTGAAACCGGATTAAACAAGCTTCGTGGTCGCCGCTCGCGCTCGGTGGTGGTGGTGACGGCGTCGCAGGTACTGATGATGAACTGGCTGATGGATCGCCTGAACCGGTTTTCGGAAACGCACGAAAATATCGATCTGCGGCTTAACGTCACGGAAAAGCTGATGGACGTGTCACACGGCGAGGCGGATATCGGTATTCGCTGCGGACAGGGCGACTGGCCTGGCGTGAATAAAACCTGGCTGATGGATGAGGAAGCGGTGCTGGTCTGCAGTCCCCACCTGGTGCCGTCCGGGAAAATGGCCTGCAGTGAATGGCTCGCCACGCAAAAACTCATTCACGATGACACGCCCCACCCGGGGGCGGATTTTCCGTCATGGAATGATGTCCTGATGGCGGTCGGTGCCCCCGAAGCGCTGGAAAGCGGGCTGCATATTAACTCCACCTCAGCGGTGATTCTGTCGGCCCTGAGCGGCAGAGGCGTGGCCATCGTGCGATACGCTCTGGTGAAAAAGCTTATCGAAACCGGACAGCTGGTCCAGTTGCATCCTGACCACCGGTGGCCGCTCAAGTGGTCTTATTATCTGGTCACCCCGCAGCAGAATGTAATGCGTGATGAAGTAAAAGTTTTCCATGACTGGCTTCTTCAGGATGTCGTTTCAGACCGTTCATAAACTGCCTCATCAGGCATCACGCTGTCCCGGCAATCAGTCCAGCCGCGTGATGCTTTATTCCCTGCTATACCACGACGTAGAATTTCTTCTCTGCTCCGCAAGATTATCTGATTTGTTGAAGCTGTCTGGCTTTCTGATAATCGCCCTCAACGAAAGGTAATACAGGCCGGGTTTTTAAGCGGGCGTGTTACCTCAACCCTGAGCGAAGGAGAGAACGATGGCTTATCTGCAAATCACCCTGGATATCAGTAATGAAAACCGTGCGGCAGCCGCGGGGGTATACCAGAAATACAAAACCCCGTTTCTGACCACCATCGAGGGTGCCACCTCTAAAGAGCTGCTTGTCCGTGATGAGGATGTCCAGGTGCTGCACGGCTTTAAGACTGTAGCGCAGGCGCAGGCATACCTTGGCAGTCCGCTGTTCACGCAGGATGTCGTTGCAGGATTAAAACCCTATTTAAACAGCGCGCCTGACGTACGTATTTTCGACGTCATGTAATGATTTTTCTGAGACAAAAAATAACCGGAGTTTTCAATGTTCTTAAACTGGAATGAATATCGCAGTGGCCTGCTCGCCACCATCGGCAAATTTGCCAAACTGCAGCCAGAGTTTATGAAAGGCTTTCAACAGATGGATAAAGGGGCGTCAGAAAACAAGCACCTCGATCCCAAAACCCATGAACTGATTGCACTGGCCGTGGCCGTCACCACCCGCTGTGACGGTTGCCTGGCCGTACACGTCGACGCTGCTGTTAAGCACGGTGCCACGCGCGAAGAGATCGCCGAAGCGCTGGCCGTTGCCATTAACCTGAACACTGGCGCAGCGCTGACATATACCGCGCGTGCTCTGGATGTTTACGATAATCTGCCGAACAAATAGGCCTGCAGACGGCCCCTGCGGGGCCGTCTAATCACTCACTATGATGTTACTGAATTCTGATTTTTCGCAGCGTGCGATCGTTACTCCGGACGATTATCAGTGGATACCTTCTCCCCAGCCCGGCGTTAAGCGCGTGATGCTTGACCGGATTGGTCGCGAGCAGGCCCGCGCAACCAGCCTTGTCCGGTATGCGCCCGGATCCGAATTTCCCGCACACAGCCATCCAGGCGGAGAGGAGATTCTGGTGCTCGAGGGGACTTTTACCGAAAACGGGGTCAACTATCCTGCCGGCTGGTATCTGCGCAGCCCGGACGGTTCTTCTCACCAGCCCTCAAGTCGCGACGGCACAACCATTTTCGTCAAGCTGCGCCAGATGTCTGCCGATGAACGCCAGCCGGTCAGGATAAATACGCAGGAGGCAGCTAACTGGCACGGTCAGCCGCAAAGACAAGTCTGCCCTTTATTCTCCGGCACCTCAGAAACTGTTCTGCTTCAGAAAATTGCCCCGGGCGAGCGGATCTTCTGTGCGCCGCTTGTTGGCGGAGCAGAGATCCTTCTTCTGCAGGGAGAACTCCATGCGCCGGAAGGTTGCTATGGGGCAGGAAGCTGGATGCGGTTTCCGCCGGGTGATATGCCTGCTCTTATGGCCACCGCCTCTGGCGCACTTTTTTATCTGAAAACGGGACATCTCAGCCCGACAACCCTGAGCGGAGCGACATTATGAAGCAGAGCGCTGTTATCATTGGTGCGGGCATAAGCGGCCTTTATGCCGCCACGCTGCTTGAAAAAGCGGGTGTTGATTATGTGATCCTTGAGGCTCGTGACAGAACGGGCGGGCGCGTGCTGTCAGGCCTGGAACTGGCGGGCACCTCCGCTGGCGTTCATGTAGATATGGGGGCAGCGTGGTTCTGGCCTGATATTCAACCGGACTTCGCGCAACTGATCGAGCGGCTTAATCTTCCGGTAATCGCGCATGGCCGTCCGGGTGACATGCTCTACGAACGCCAGCTGGATTCGCCCCCCGAACGCTACCCGGCATGGGAGAGCTCCCCGGCGTCTTTCAGGCTGAAGGGAGGAATGCAGGCGCTGACGGCGGCACTTAAAAGTCAGATCCCGGCTGAGAAGATTAAAACCGGCCATCAGGTGGTGGCGGTTTCCCGGGCTGGCAAGGAAGTGCTGGTCCATACCCGGTCCGAAGGCAGTAAAAAGGCCGTATTTTCCGGTGAGCATGTCTTCCTCGCTTTGCCTCCTGCCCTGGCAGCTAAAATAGATTTCATACCCGCGATGCCGGAACAGGTGCTGTCGAACTGGCGGAAAATCCCGACATGGATGGCTCCCCATGCAAAATATGTCGCTGTATATAAAACAGACTTATTGCATGAGCGGCAGCTTTCAGGGAATGCAGGAAGCCGCGTGGGGCCAATGGTTGAGATCCACGACGTATCCGAGCCAGACTCGGGCAAAACGGCGATTTTTGGTTTCATTGGCGTACCGGCAAAATCGAGATGGACTGTCAGCGAAGCTGTGCTCAAAGGCCTTTGCCGGGAGCAACTCGTGCGCTTATTTGGACAGGATGCGGCAGAGCCCGAAGCGGAGTATATAAAAGACTGGGCAGCCGATCCGTTTACTGCAACGGAATTTGATCTCCTGCAGGAGGTCGGGCACGCAATGCCTGAGCAACTTCCCGCCAGGGGAGAATGGTCCGGTGAGATAACAGGTATCGCCAGTGAATGGTCGCCACAGTTCTCGGGTTATCTGGCAGGTGCAATTGACTCCGCGTCCATGGGCGTTCAACGCTGGCTACAACAGAAATAAACCGCAAAATTAGGGGGCTATCGTCTGGGCCGGAGAGGGGTTGTTAAAAAACATAAGTATCCGGTTCGATAATACACAGCTATTAAAAACAGCTGGCTTCTGAAACGTCCGCTTCTGGCACAAAGCAGACATTAAAACCTACAGCATCGGGAAGCTTCTGAATACCGCGTCAGCGGCATGAGGGTGCCGATGAGGTTACAATGTGTCTGTGGAGTCAAATGGCGCCGAAAGCCCCGCGTAGCCGGTTACCGAGCTATAAATTCTGCCCCCCTGCCCTGGTTAGCCTTAACCCACTAACAGCAATAAAGAAGTTAAGGTAATCCCTTTATGGCTTTACGGCGTTTACGACGTAAAGGACGTGATTTTCAGGGCCTTAACCAAGGTAGCTTGCTGCTGACGCTTAGGGGGATGTTCTT
>NZ_KV789908.1:71413-259691 GCF_001807705.1 Klebsiella sp. HMSC25G12
TTGCTGCTGACGCTTAGGGGGATGTTCTTCAGATATTTCAGTGACACCAGGCAACTTAACACGGTAGCTGAAAAGCTCAGCGCCGGATATCCTGCCGCCCGGCCAGCGAAAGCCGGCGGCAGGTATACCATTCAAGAGCGCATCTTACCCTTTGGCGAAATTGGCCTGGATCCGCTGCTGCAGATAATCCTCGGCGCTGATGGGCGGGTACTTTCTCTGCGGCCCGAGGATCTCGACATCTTTATTGGCCTGGCAGAAAAACGCCAGGCTGTAGCGCGGCCCCTGATATTCGTGGGGCAGCGGATTTTTCACCCGGTGGAAGTTAGACGGCAGCTGGTCGTCGCTCCAGCGCATCAGCATATCGCCGATATTGCAGGTGATCACCTCCTCCCGCGGTTCAATGCTGGTCCACTGCTGGCTTTCGCGGTCTTTACCGGGACAAACCTGCAGGCCACCCTGGCCGGGGCGCTGGAACAGCAGCGTCAGACAGTCAAAATCGGTGTGCGCGCCGGCCCGCCACATCCCCTGCTGCGACTGCTCGGTCGCATAGTAATGCAGCATGCGCAAGGTGCTCTGGTAGGTGTCTCGCTGCGGATCGTGCGCGGTGGTGAAAAACGATTCCGGAAAACCGAGCTTCAAAGCAAAGCAGGAGAGGATCTTCATCCCCAGCTGCCAGCACTGCGATTCAAACCCGAGCATCGTCTGCTTGAATGCTGGCAACTCCCGATCGCTGGGCCAGCGCCCGGCCATCAGCGGCCGGGTGATCTGATACGACTCTTTTTGATCCGGCGTGCGGGTCGATGGCCGAACCTGCGCTTTGCTTTCCCAGCCGGCGTTGCCGGCCAGCGGATACTGGCGCTTCACCTCGTCGGGCAGGTCGAAAAACGCCTCGGTCATGCTGAACGCATGGCGGATATCCGCCAGCGGAATACCGTGGTGGCTGACCTGGAAGAAGCCGATCTCCACCGCCGCCTCCCACAGTTGTTCGGCAATGTCATTTTTTCTTTCGGCAAAGTTCGACAGGTCGATACAGCGCACTTCGCGGGCGAAGGTCTCTTCGCCCTGGGCGCCCATCAGCGCCTCTTTTTCCAGTTCCTGTAAGGCGTAGCGTTGATTCTGAGTGGTTGCGTTCATCGTCATTATCCTGTTATCAGTTAAACAGCGGCGCGCTGCTGGAGGGTACGGACGGCCGCCAGCGCGTCGTGGCGCATCGCGTCAAGGTCGAGACCGGGAATGGCGTCGTCTTCCACGATGGGGCGGCCATTGAGCAGCAGCGCCTTCAGCGCGGCGCGCCCACCGCAGGCCACCGGCCCAATGGCCATATCATGCAGGCCGAAGTAGCGCGGATCGTCCAGCCGGTAAATGGCGAGGTCCGCCTGCATGCCGACCTGCAGGGTGCCGGTCTGCGCTAAGCCAAGGATCTGCGCGCCGCCGGCGCTGCCCCAGCGCACCACATCCTCCACCGTGGCCGCATCGGCTCCCCCCTCGAAGGTGCCCCCGGCGTAGCGCGGCTGCGCCAGCATCCCCTTGCGCGCGCGTTGCAGCAGCCATGCGGCATGGGCTTCGCTTTGCATATCCGCCGCTTCATTGGAGGCAGCGCCGTCCACCCCCAGCGAGACCGGGACCCCGGCCTGCTCCAGCGCCAGCAGATCGGCGATGCCGCTGCCCAGCCGGCCGTTGCTTTGCGGGCAGTGGGCGATGCCGGTTCCGGTGCGGCCCAGCAGGGCAATCTCCTCCGGCAGCAGCTTCACCAGATGGGCAAACCACACGTCATTTCCCAGCCAGTCGTGTTCCGCGCAGAACTGAACCGGCGTCATGGCGAATTTCTGCCGCGCGGCGTCGAGATAATCGACGGTTTCCGATAAATGGCTGTGCAACCGGATCCCCAGCTGGCGGGCCAGCTTCGCCATCTCCCGCAGCTGGGCGCCCGGCGCGGAGTGCAAGACGGTAGTGGGCGCCATCACCACCCGGCGCAGAGAATCGGGCCGGGGGTCGTGATAGCGGCTGACCAGCCGTTCGATATCCGCCATATAGCCGTCGAAGGTTTCCGGACGCAGCGCCACAGGCAGATCCTGTTCCACCGCCCGACCCTGGGTCGCCCCACCCCGGCACAGAACGATGCGCATCCCCAGCGCTTCCCCTTCGCTGAAGACAATCTCCGAGGTATCGAAAGGCATATCCGGCCAGTAAAGGTAGTTGTGATCCGCCACGCTGGCGCAGCCCGAGCGCAGAAGCTCCACCAGGCCGATGCGCACCGCCAGACGAAAGGTATGTTCATCGAAAGCCGCGCGAAAGCGGTACGGCGTAGCGCTCAGCCAGGCCGTCAGGCTCTGGTTCAGCCCCTGCGGCTCGCCCTTCAGCAGCGACTGAAAAAGATGGTGGTGCGTGTTCACCCATGCCGGATAGATCACGCAGTCGCGGGCATCGATCTGTCGCTCTTCCGGCAGCGGCGTCAGGCTGCCGATGGCGGCAATCTTGCCGTCGCGGATGCGAATATCCGGCCCGGCCAGCCGCGCCGCCTCTCCGGGCAGACCGCTGAGGATGGCATGGGCATTTTTAATCATTAATGACATGGCGTCGCTCCTCAGGGTTTAACCTGCATGGCCTGAACAAATTCGGTGGTGTAGGCCTGTTTCCAGTCGGTGGCCGCCGCCAGCAGACCGGCGCTGACCATAAAGTCGCGGGTCTTCTGCCAGCGCGCGTCGGTCATCGTCCCCCAGCCCTGGCTGGCGGCATCCCCGCCGTCGATCAGGTGATGCTCACGGATCTGGGTCACGCCCCAGGCGAGCAGATCGTCGGTCATTTTCGGATTGTCCTGCTTAATCAGCGCATTTCCCGGCGCCGGATCCTTGAGATAGCTCACCCAACCCTCCATTGAGGCGCGGACGAACTTCGCCATCGCCGCTTTCCGCTCGGCGATGGTGTCCGGGCGGGCGATAAGGATGCCGCCATACGGGGGATAGCCGTGCTCGGAAAAGAGGAAGAAGTTCGCCTTCACCCCGGCCTTCTGCACCTGGAACACCTCGGAGCTGACATAGGCCTGCTGGGCGACAGCGTCATCGACGACAAAGGGTTGAATATTGAAGGTATAGGGGCGAACCTGAGCGTCGCTCAGCTGGTATTGCGCCTTCAGCCACGGCCACCACGTCGCCTGACCGGAGCTGGAGACCAGAAGCGTTTTGTCTTTCAGCCCCTGCAGGGAGGTGACATCGGCATGGGTCAGCAGCCCCTGGGGATCGTACTGAAAGGGCGCGGCAATGGCTTTCGCCTGGAAGCCGCGCTGAATGCCTTCCAGCAGTTGCAGATCGTAGCCGATGATCACATCGGCCCGCTTCGACAACAGCAACTGCATGCCGTTGACCTGGGGGCCACCGGAGCGGATCTCGACGTCGAGACCATATTTTTTGTACAGCCCAGTGGCCTGGGCCTGATAATACCCCCCCTGCTCCGCCTGAGCGTACCAGGAGGTCAGCAGAACGATTTTCTCCTCGGCCTGAACGGCCAGCGAGACACCGCCGAGAGCCATCAGGCCCAGCCAGCGAAAGCCCCGGGGAAGGCGTGCACGACTTTTCATTATCCCTCTCCTCTTCATGCCGGGAGAGGGGCGAGCAAACCACGGCTCAGCCTCCCATCCCGGTCAACATTGAACCGCGACATGGTGACTGAGCAATGTCCCGTATGGATAACCCGTACTGACCGCTTCTACTCACACTCAGCTATACAAAAACAATGCCAGATTTGATCGCCCACGAGCGGCCGCGAGAAACCGCCTGCGCCGCCGCCCACGGGTATGCAACCTTTGATTCATGCACACAAAAAATGCACCATCATGGTGCGTTAATGAATGATTTTAGTGCCTGACCGGTCGCTCACAGCTGACTGAAGAGCATCTCCAGCTGGTTCAACATCATCGAGGCGGCGAGGGAAAGCTGGCGGGCGGGCGAGACGCACAGCGCCAGCGTGAAAGGCTTAAGCTGCGGATCGGTTAGCGGTACAAACGCCAGCTGGCCTGACTCGATCTCATCGAGAATATCCAGCCGGCACAGGATGCCGATGCCCATCTGCTCTTTGATCAGGGTGCGGATCATGTGAATGTTATTCGACACCGCCACCTCCTTCACCTCGTTGCCGCTGATATTCACCAGCGCCTCCACCGGCTCGCTGATCATCAACGGGGCGGACGGCAGGATAAACGGGTAGTCGATGCACTGACTAAAGCGCACCGCGCTGCGGCTGGCCAGCGGATGGCCGGTCGGCACCACGATACCCATATTCATCTCGGCAAACGCCCGCACCTGCAGTTCGCGGGAGGTCTGGGGATTGAGCATGATGCCGAAATCCGCCTCGCCGGAGATCAGCGCCTGCTGAATGTGGATATTGTTGATGGTGGTCAATGTAAAAGAGATGTTGGGATAATGTTTATGCACCTCTTTGAGCATCGTCGAAAAAAAATGCCGGTTAATGGCATCGATGGTAGCGATGCGCACATGCCCCCGCCGCAACCCGCGCAGGTCATCCAGCTGTTCGCAGACCCGGGTAAAGTCTTTTTTCCAGTTATTGGCCGCGTGCAGGAGCAGCTCCCCGGCGGCGGTCAGCCGCAGCCCGGTGGGGTGGCGCTCGAAGAGCGGCATCGCCAGCTCCTGTTCCACGCGCAAAATCTGACGGTCGATGGAAGACGCCGACACATGCAGCGCCTCTGACGCTTTACGAAACGATCCCTGACGGGCCACTTCGGTGAAATAGAGCAGAAATCGGGAGAAGGCAAACATGGTTTGGGTGCTCTCTTTTTTGCAACGGGTTGTGCGAATCAAAGCTCTGGACGCAACAGTTTTATCACAATACCGTAGCATTCATAGCGGAGAAACGATCGTTTCACCCATTTTCTTGCACGCCGGACAGTTTACCGCGAAGAGGAGTTATCTCTTCGCCGACCCTGGCCGCCCTGCAGACAGCGGAATGAGGGAGAGTAAACGGTAATGCACAGCCACGATCTTATTTCGGTCTCGGTCGGGGAAATACGCCCCAATGGAGAGGGAAATCTATCATTAATATTGCAGGCGGCGGCTGGGGAAATATTACCGGCCTACTCTGCCGGGGCGCATATCGATATTATTATTCCCGGCGTTGGCCCCCGGCAGTATTCCCTGTGCGGCACGCCTGACCGCAGTAATACTTATGAAATTTGCGTCAGGCTGACTGACACCTCCACCGGCGGCTCACGCTATTTGCACCAGCAGGTGAAATCCGGCGATCGGCTCGCCATTTCGCCTCCGCGCAACCATTTTCCCCTGCCGGAGGCCGGGCGCTACCTGCTGTTTGCCGGCGGTATCGGCATCACGCCGTTGCTGGCGATGGCTGAAGCAATTGCCGCCAGAAAGGGGGCGCTGGAGCTGCATTATTATGTCGCCAGCTCGCGCCAGACGGCCTTCTCCCCGCGCCTGACCCAGCTGGCTGCGGGCGGCACGGTGGCGATCCACTGTAGCGAGGAAGGCGCGTCGTTTCGCCAGCGGATCCCCGCCTGCTTAACCACACCCGATCCTGATACCGCAGTGGTCGCCTGCGGCCCGGAGGGTTTTATTCAGCGACTGCAGTCGGTCATGGAGGAATATCGCTGGTCGCCGTCGCAATTCGTCTTCGAGCGTTTTACTCCCGCGGCGGAAAATAATACTGCGGCGAAAAATGCGTTTTATATTGAACTGGCCTCCAGCGGGCAGCGCCTGCAGGTCGCCGCGGATCAAACCATTGCTCAGGTATTACAGCACGCCGGCGTGGAAGTGATGCTCTCCTGCGAACAGGGAATGTGCGGGTCGTGTATTACCGGGGTCCTCGACGGGATCCCCGAACACCGGGACAGCGTGCTGACGGCGGAAGAGAAAGCTGGCAACGACCAGATCACGCTCTGCTGTTCGCGGGCGAAATCGCCGGTTCTGGTTTTGGATCTGTGAGGAGACTGACGATGACCTTCCCCTCCTCTTCCGCACCGCTCGCCGGTATCAGCCGCGCCCGACTCCCGGCCTGGGCGCTGCCCGACGGCTGGCCGACGCAGGCCAACGGTGAACCGCAGCTGGCGGACCTGGCCTTTCGCGATGGACGGATCGCCGCCGTGACGCCGTCCGTCGAGCCGGCTCCCGGCCTGTGGGACCTGGCGGGGGCGTTGACGCTCCCCGGCCTGGTGGAACCCCATGCCCATCTGGACAAAACCTTTACCATTGAACGCTGCCGTCCGGCGCAGGCCGGGCTGCTGGCGGCGATCCACGCCATGCACGAGGATCGCCAGCACTGGACCAGGGCGGATATTCAACGTCGGGCGTCCGCCGCGCTGGCCCGGGCAGCAGCAAATGGTGTGACCCATTTGCGTAGCCATATCGACTGGTTTACCGCCGACGCACCGGACGCCTGGCAGGAGATCGCCCGCCTCGATACCGTCGGCATCACCCTGGAGCGGGTGGCGCTGGTCCCGCTGACCCTGTTTCGCGATCCGGCGGACGCCGGGGCCATTGCCCGAACGGTCGCCACCAGCGGGGAGGGCTGCCTGCTGGGCGGCTTCATCCACTCCTCCAACTGGGACGCCGCCGCCATGGCAAACCTGCTGGATAGCGCGGCCCGCTGGGATCTGGATCTGGATTTGCATATTGATGAGGAGCTCAGCGAGGTGTCTCAGGGGCTGACCTGGCTGGCGGACCATCTCTCCCGCCACCCTTTTCCCGGGCATATCTGCTGCAGCCACGGCTGCGCGCTGGCCGCCGGCAGCGACGAACAGGCGGCGCCGATCCTGCGCCAGCTGGCGGCGCACGGCGTCACGCTTATCGCTCTGCCGATGACCAACCTGCTGCTGCAGGATGCGACGTTCGGTCGCACGCCGCGCCAGCGGGGGATCACGCTGCTGCACGAGGCGCAGGCCGCCGGCGTGGCCACCCTGCTCGGCTGCGACAACGTACAGGATGCCTTCTGCCCGGCGGGGAGCTACGACCCGCTGGACACCCTGGCCTGCGGCCTGTTCAGCGCTCAGCTCAGCGACCTGTTCGACCGGCAGTCGCGGCTGATCTGCGATCGCGCGGCGCTAACCGGTTCGCCGGCAGACGCGGCGCCCTTTGCCATCGGCGCGGCGGCCAGCGTGGTGATTTTCCCGGGTAGCGACCGTTTTACCTGGCCTTTAAACAGCGCCGCCCGTCTGGTGGTTAACCACGGCAGGTTAACCCACCGGCGCGTGTGGCAAGAGGAGATGGCACATGAGTCTTGAAGAAGGCGCGGGGGCGCCGCTGGCGCGGTATGCCGCCTGGCGCAGAGCCGGCGATTTTATCTTTCTCTCCGGCATTATTCCGGTCAATCCCCTGACCGGCACCATCGTCAACGGCTTTCAGGATGTGCCTGAGCCGGTGCGGGAGCTGCTGGGGGCGGCCGGCGAATTTTCAACCGATGCGAAACAGGGCCCGATCCTCGCCCAGAGCTGGTACGTCCTGGAAAGCATCCGCCACACCGTGGCGTCCGCAGGAGGGCAGATGAGCGACGTTATCAAGCTGGTGCAGTACTTTCGCAACCTTGACCATTTTCCCTATTACAGCCGGGTCAGAAAGCTGTTTTATCCCGACCAGCCGCCCGTTTCCACCGTGGTCCAGGTCAGCGAAATGCTGCCCGACGCCACGGTATTGATTGAAGTTGAAGCGACCGTCTGGTTACCCCAGCCAATTCACTCCGAGGCACCGCGATGATTAACGGTTACATTCCTGCAGCGCGCTTTCTCCCTTTCCTGAGCTGGACGGACGTGGCCGCCCTGCCGGATAAAAGCAATACGGTTATCGTCCTCCCCACCGGGGCGATCGAACAGCACGGCCCGCATCTGCCCTGCTCGGTGGACAGCGTGATCTCTTCCGGCGTGGCGGGCCATGCCCTCGCCCGGCTGCCGGCGGCGATCCCGGCCTACGCCATCCCGCCGATCGTCTACGGTAAGTCCGAGGAGCATCTGCATTTTCCCGGCACCCTGACCCTCAGCGGCGATACGCTGCTGCATACCCTGCTGGAGATCGCCGAATCCCTCTATCGGGCCGGTTTTCGCAAGCTGCTGATGATCAACGGCCACGGCGGCCAGCCGCAGATCCTGCAAATCGCCTGCCGGGAAATGCGCCTGCGCCACGGGGATTTCATCGCCATCCCGCACGATGTGTTCAACGTACCCAACTGCGAAAAACAGTTTCTCAGCCCGCATGAACAGCGGATGGCGATGCACGCCGGACATAGCGAAACGGCGCTGATGCTGGCGCTGGCCCCGGAGTGCGTTCATATGGAGCGGGCGGTCGCCAACTTCCCACCGGAATTCCCCTGCCCGACCCTGTCGAAAGGCCGCCCGGCGGCGGCGTGGGCGTCGTATGACTTTGGCCCCAGCGGGGTGATTGGCGACCCGACCCCGGCGACGCGGGAGCAAGGCGAAGGGCTTCTCGACTCCCTCGCCGCCAGCTGGGCGCAAGCGATCATCGAGATCCACCGCATGGCCTGGGTCGAACGTCACGAACCGACCTGGGGCAAACAGCACTGGCACGGCTTTGTGCAGTCCCTCCCCCCCTCTTTCGCTGCTGAATCCAAGGAGCCCTGATGAATACCAGACCGACGCTCGTTTTTACCCTGCTGACCGTGGCCGCCCTCGCGACCTCAGCCTCCTGCTTCGCGGCGGAGAAGTTTACGTTTCTCACCAACTGGTATGCCCAGGCCGAGCACGGCGGGTTTTACCAGGCCCAGGCCACCGGGCTGTATCAGCACGCCGGTCTCGATGTCGAGATTAAAATGGGCGGCCCGCAGATCAACGTCATGCAGTTGATGGCTGCCGGTCAGGCCGATTGTACCCTTGGCGACAACGGTCAGGCGCTGGAGACCTGGCAGGCCGGGGTGCATGCGGTGACCGTCGCTACCGTGTTCCAGCACTCGCCGACGGTGTTTATCACTCATAACAAAGTGGAGAACCCGGCGGAGCTTAAAGACAAAACCTTCCTGCTCGCTACCGAGGCCTATACCTCTTTCTGGCCGTGGGCGAAGAGCGAGCTGGGTCTGGCTGGCAGCAAAGTGCGCCCCTATACCTTTAACGTTCAGCCGTTCCTCGCCGATAAAAACCTGGTGCAGCAGGGCTACGTGACCTCCGAGCCGTTCTCCGTCGCCAAAGGCGGGCAGCCGTTCTATGTCTATCCGCTCAGCGACTGGGGATATCCGCCCTACGGCAACTCGATTATCTGTATGGCCGACACCATCCGCAAACGTCCGGCGGCGGTGGCGGCCTTCGTCAAAGCCTCCATGGAGGGCTGGAAAAGCTACCTGCAGGATCCCGCCCCCGGCAACCGCCTGATCGGTAAAGCAAATCCGCAAATGGGCGCCGAGCAGATCGCCTTTGGCATTGCCCAGATGAAGCAGTACCAGCTGGTGACCGGGGGCGATGCTAAGACCGGCGGCATCGGCATCATCACCGAGCCGCGGCTGAAGAAAACCTGGGACATGCTGGTGAAAAACAAACTGATCGACGCCAGCAAGGTGCCGTTTGAGCAGACTTACACCCTGGAGATGGTCAAAGACGCCGGAGTGATGCCATGAATACCGCCCCGAAACTGACCGTGATGAGCGACACCCGCTTTATGCCCGCCTCTGCCACCCCGGCCATCGAGGTGCTGTCGGCGGAGAAGATCTACAGCAACGGTACCCGGGCGCTGCTGCCCGTCAACCTGACCATCAATCAGGGGGAGTTTATTACCCTGCTCGGCCCGTCCGGCTGCGGGAAGAGTACGCTGCTGAAGATGGTCGCCGGCCTGGTGGAGCCCAGCGACGGCAAGCTGATGCTGTGGCGGCGCGATAGCCGGGAGAAAGCCCAGCATCCGCTCTCGTTCGTCTTCCAGGAAGCCACCCTGATGCCGTGGAGCAGCGTGCGCAATAACGTCAGGCTGCCGCTGGATCTGGCCGGCGTGCCGCGCGCGGAAGGTAATACCCGGGTGAGTGAAGTCCTTGAACTGGTGGGGCTGGGCAAATTCGCCGACGTCCTGCCGCGCGAACTCTCCGGCGGCATGCAAATGCGCGTCTCCATCGCCCGCGGCCTGGTCACCCGGCCAAAGCTGCTGCTGATGGATGAGCCCTTCGGCGCGCTCGATGAAATTACGCGTAACAAACTCGACAGCGACCTGTTGCGTCTCTGGCAGGAGCAGAACCTGACGGTGGTGTTCGTCACCCACTCGATCCACGAAGCGGTGTTTCTCTCACAGCGGGTGATCATGATGGCGGCCCGTCCCGGACGGGTGGTCGAAGATATCGCCATCCGGGAGCCGTTCCCGCGCAGCGAGGCGTTCCGCGTCAGTCCGGCCTTTTCCCTGTATGCCCGTCAGCTGCAGGACAGTCTGTTGCAGGCCAGCCAGTCCGGTATGGAGTCATAATATGAAAAACACAACCTCAACGCCGTGGGTCCAGCATCCGCGTTTTCTCAAAATTCTCTATCCGACCCTCGTCGCGGTGGCGGTGGTGCTCCTGTGGCAGGGCGCGGTGAGCTATTTTCGCATCCCGGCCTTTCTGGTGCCGTCGCCGCTGGTGATGCTGGAAAGCCTGTGGACGCATCTCACGCCGCTGCTGCTGGCGCTGCTGTTCACCCTCAAGATCACCCTGATCTCGTTTCTGCTGTCGATTGTCATTGGCGCCGCGGTGGCGTTTATCCTGGTGCAGAACCGCTTTGTGGAAACCGCCCTGTTTCCCTACATCGTGTTTTTGCAGGTGACGCCGATTGTCGCCATCGCCCCACTGATCATCATCTGGGTGAAGGATGCCACGCTCTCGCTGGTGGTATGCGCCACCCTGATGGCGGTGTTTCCCATCATCTCCAATACCACTCAGGGACTGCGCAGCGTCTCCCCCGGCCTGCTGAGCTATTTTCGCCTCAATCACGCCAGCCGCTGGCAAACGCTGGTGCGGCTGCGTATCCCCTCGGCGCTGCCCTATTTCTTCGGCGCGCTGCGTATTTCCAGTGGGCTGTCGCTGATTGGCGCGGTGGTGGCGGAGTTTGTCGCCGGGACCGGCGGGACCAATACCGGTCTGGCCTATCAGATCCTGCAGGCTGGCTACCAGCTGGATATTCCGCTGATGTTTGCCGCGCTGCTGCTGATCTCTCTCGCCGGGATCGCGCTGTTTGGCGTGATGTCCTGGGTTTCGCGCCGGGCGCTCAGCGCATGGCATGAAAGCGAAGCCGTGCAATCTCATTAATGTTTTGCTGACGAACAGGAAGAAAAATGATGACTGATGAGCAGCGTCAACACGCGGTCGCGGCGATCCAGCAGGCACTCCCGACGCTGGAGTGGACCTTACAGCCGGCGAAGATCAAACGGCTTTCCCGCGATTTTCACTGGTTCAGTCCGGTACTCACTGAGCAACTGGCGGGGAAACAGGCGGACGCGGTGGTTCGCCCACGCGACGAAGAGGAGCTGCGCCAGCTGGTCGCCGCCTGCGCGCAGCACCAGCTGCCGCTGACGCTGCGCGGCAGCGCCACCGGCAACTATGGCCAACTGGTCCCCCTCGAAGGCGGGCTGCTGGTCGATATGACCGGACTCAACCAGATCGTCGCCCTCGGCAACGGCACGGTGCGCGCCCAGGCCGGCATTCGCCTGGCGGACATCGAAACCGCCGCCCGCCCAACGGGATGGGAGCTGCGCTGCATGCCGTCGACCTACCGCCTGGCGAGCCTGGGCGGCCTCTACGGCGGCGGGTTCGGCGGCATCGGCTCCATCAACTATGGGCCGCTGGCGGCGCCCGGCAATGTGCTCAGCGTCAAAGTGATGACCGTCGAGCCGGTCCCCCGCGTACTGACCATCCCGGCTCCCGAAGCGCTGCTGCTGCATCACGCCTACGGCACCAACGGCATTATCCTGGAGGTTGAGCTGGCGCTGGCGCCCGTGCACCAGTGGATTGAACGCCTGGACGTGTTTGACGATTTCGCCGATGCGCTGAACTATGCCAACGCCTGCGTCCGTTCGCCGGGGCTGGTAAAACGTCAGGTCGCGCTGCTGGCCACGCCGATCGCCGACTACTTTAGCCACCTCAAGGATCGTTACCGCACCGGGCAGCATGCGGTTATCAGCCTGATCGCCGAGGAGAGCGAAGGACTCTGCGCCAGCCTGTTACAGCGCCATCGCGGGAGCAACGCCATCCGTCAGGCCAGCGACGAGGCCCGGACGCAAAACGCCTCGTTAATGGAATACTGCTGGAACCACACCACCCTGCATGCGCTCAAGGTGGACAATACGCTGACTTATCTCCAGACGGCGTTTGATCCGCTGCGCTATCCGCAGCAAATTTTACAGATGGAGCAGCACTTCGCCGGGGAGGTGATTTCCCATATTGAATTCCTGCGTGATATCGAGGGCAATCTCACCGCCAGCGGTCTGCAGTTGGTGCGCTATACCACGCCCGCGCGGCTCAACGCCATCATGCAGATATTTCGCGACAACGACGTCAAGATTAACAACCCCCACGTGCTGCAGGTTGAGGACGGCAAACAGGGCGTGATTCGCCCCGACGTCGTGGCGGTGAAACAGTCTCTCGACCCGGCGGGATTGCTTAACCCCGGCAAGCTGCGCGGCTGGGCGCTGCGCGACCAGCTGGAACTGGACAGCAACCCGCTGGCGCGAGCCACCCGCGAAAGCCCCACGACCTGAGCGTCCCATCCGGGGCGCGCTAACCGGTCGCTGGCCCGCTTCTCTTCCTCCTGCCCGCGCGGCGAGTTTTTTTACGCCACTCATTCATATGAATGAGTGGCGTCTCTGTTTCCTCCGTTATACTTTTCTATAGTTGACGAGACGGCCGTTAAAAAATTGTTTACAGCATTTTCTCAATTTTCTCTTTGAGCTAAAAAGTGGGCTTCTGATAACGGCCAATCAATTCCCTTATATCGCAAGCAATTACCAAATCAGTTGCTAAGGAAATTAAAATGCCACTATCCGTTAATAGTTTTTTAAACGAAGTAGAAGAAATAAAAAATAAAGTCACAGCCCTGTCCAGTAAAAAATTCAGTACTTGGCGCTGAAACCGCTTATCAATTTCTTATCAATTTTGATTGGGATAATTACAAAGAGATTAGGAGGAATATAACTTCCGCTTATCAAAAAATCCTTCCCACTGCAAAATTAAATAGATACTTCAAAAATAAATAAACATTTCAGAAATAAAAACAGGATAATCAATAGAGATAAAAATTGAATTCAGTAAATTCATTCTGTGACGTTCACAACTTAACAATCTACCTGATGAGGATAAGACCATGCCTAATGGTAACGACTTGATAGAAACAGCAAGAAGTCAGCTTAATGTCAAAGAGCAGCCGCTTAACAGCAATTCTGGCCCGATGGTAGATACCTATCTCAAATCGGCGGGCAGCGCACCCGGCTCGCCATGGTGTATGGCTTTTGTCTACTGGTGTAGCTGGCAGGCTGGCATTCCCGGCCTGCCTAAAACCGCCAGCGTAGACACATTTTTTCAGAAGTCATTAGCGCTCGGAAAAATAATAGCTATTTCTGACATTGCCGTTGGCGATATTGTTTTAAGAGTTGACTATCCCGTCCAGGCTAACGGTCAAAAGCCAGGAGATCATGCCGGCATTTACACAGGTATAGTTGA
Source organism: Klebsiella sp. HMSC25G12 (assembly GCF_001807705.1). Classification (NCBI taxonomy): domain Bacteria; kingdom Pseudomonadati; phylum Pseudomonadota; class Gammaproteobacteria; order Enterobacterales; family Enterobacteriaceae; genus Klebsiella; species Klebsiella sp. HMSC25G12. The sequence goes on from NZ_KV789908.1 coordinate 85,034, forward strand.
TGGGGTGCCACAATATATCTCGGGGAATACGGTCTCCGGCAAGGATTCAAAAAATGATGGAACCAGTTCCTATGTCGACGAACATCAAATGAAGCATTTTAATTACGCCGCCCGATTTTGGTGATGAGATTATTCAGTGGGAGATATTTAGCATGCTTTGAAAAATAAAGACATTCTCACCCATCCGGCCAGGGCCTGCTCAGGCACTGGCCTCCCTCCCCAATCCCCCATCTGTCCACGTTTCTCTCAGCCCAACGCCGACCTTATCCTGCGCCGGACAGTCCCGCCATATGGACGATAAGCCCTACTGCGGCGGCGGCGGCCAGTACCCAGGTCAGCTTCCACTTATAACGAAACAGCAGCCCGGCGGCGCCCAGGGCTATGGCTGCGGACCACGGGTCGAAACCGGACGGTCCCCAGACGCTATGCCAGATAAAAAACAGCGCCAGATTCAGGATAACGCCCACCACCGCGGCAGTGATGGCGGTCAACGGCGCGGTAAATCCCACCTTATTATGGGTCGTTTCAATAAACGGCCCGCCGGCGAGAATAAAGATGAACGAGGGCAAAAAGGTAAACCATGTCACCAGGCACGCCGCCGCGATGCCCCCCAGCAGCACATCATCGACGCCCAACACCGCTTTGGTGTAGCCGCCGACAAACCCGACAAAGGTCACCACCATGATCAACGGTCCGGGGGTCGATTCCCCAAGAGCGAGGCCGTCCATCATCTGCCCTGCCGTCAGCCAGCCATAGTGGGTCACCGCCCCCTGGTAAACATAAGGTAAGACGGCATATGCCCCGCCAAAGGTCATCAGCGCGGCTTTGGTAAAGAACCAGCTCATCTGGGTCAGCGGATGCGCCCAGCCCAGCATTAGCGTCAGGGCGGCCATCGGCACCAGCCACAGCAGCATTCCGGCGATCAGCACCTGAGAGGTGCGCCGCCAGCTGAAAATGGCATGGGCCGGAATCGGCGTCGTGTCATCAATGATGGCGGCTCCGCCAGGGTGACTCTGCGCACGGTGGGCGTCCGCTTTGCCGAACGTCGTCGGCGCCAACCGTCCGCCGATAAAACCCACCAGTGCCGCGGCGAGGACGATCAGCGGAAAAGGAACGTTCAGCGCAAAAATAGCGACAAAGGCAGCGGCAGCGATGGCCCAGTAGGCGCCATTTTTCAGCGCCCGCGAGCCGATGCGGTGCGCCGCCTGCAATACTATCGCCGCTACGGCGGGTTTGATGCCATAAAAGATCCCCGCCACCACGGCGACATCCCCCCAGACGAGGTAGATCCACGCCAGGGCGATGAGTAACACCAGCGAGGGCAAAATAAACAGCACCCCGGCGATGACGCCTCCCCAGGTTTTATGCATCAGCCAGCCGATATAGGTCGCCAGCTGCTGGGCCTCCGGGCCGGGCAGGACCATACAAAAATTGAGCGCATGCAGGAATCGCCCTTCCGAGATCCAGCGTCGGTTATCCACCAGCTCCTGGTGCATCATGGCGATCTGTCCGGCAGGCCCGCCGAAGCTGATGAAGCCAAGCTTGAGCCAAAAGCGAAATGCCTGCCAGAAGGAGACGGAAGCGACGACGGAAGGACTGTCACTCTGCGGAAGAACGACCGTTTTGCTCATGATTGCCAGACCTCATTTCACAGGACCTCAGTAAGCCGTCGAACAGCGAGCAAGCTGCCGCCAGCAGTTGGTCATCGTCCGTAATGGTTTCCCGCAGCCCTGCAAGAATGCTTTCTACCCCCGCCGCCTCCGGGGTCGGTACCCCACCGACGTCCAGGAAGTGGATCAACCGTCCCAGACTGTCGGGGATCACCGCGTCCAGCGCAAAACGCCGGACCAGTACTTCGAAGGTCACCAGCGTGCCGACATGGCTGAATGGCGCGCCGTCAAAATCAAAACCGACCGCTGTCGCCGGACAGTCCTCAGGCGCGGCCAGCCACAGGAACCGCGCCTCGTCGTCAATAAAGCGCCGGATAAGCCAGGCGCTGGCCAGACGATCGACCCACGGGCGTCGGCGGGTGGCCCACAGCCGGCCGCGAAAGGCGCCTCTGTCCAGCAGGCTCAGTTCGCCCGCCACCGACTGCGGCTCGTTCGGCGATAGCCGCTGATTAATGACCTGCTCGATAGTGGCCAGTCGCTCAGCGGCTTGCTCCCGGGCGGCCCCCGGAAAGAAATCAATGGCCTCGATCCGCCGGTAGTCACGCTGAATTTTACGCAGTTGTTTGAGCTGAGCCGCCAGTTCGTCGTTGGATAACGTCCCCTGCAGCGCCTGCAGATCCTGCAACAGCGCGTCGTACTGTTCACGACGATCGAATAGCGGCCTGAGCGCCTCTTCTTCCGCCGCCTCAATCGTGAAAACATACCCGGTCCCCCCTTCCGCGCGGATCGCCTGGCAGGTGCTGAGGAAAGTGTCATAGCCCTGGCGCACGTCGGGCAGCAGATAGACCCCATCGCGCAGGACCGCTGCCCCGCTCTGCTTCAGGGTTCGCCAGACACGCATGCGCAGCGTGGCTTGAGACGTTGTCAGGTTAAGGATCAAGAGATGCATTGTCATGTTGTAGAGATTACTACAGCATGTAGCGTCTGTGACGTTTTTACGCGCAAGGAGTCAGATGAATTTCAGCAATGCATAGCTGAAAAAAGCAAAAGACGGCCTGCGCAGCGGCAGGCCAGGCGCTAAGCGCGGGGTGGGGATAAGGGGCGCAGCAGCAGGGTCAACAACGCCACCGCAACCGGGACCAGGGAGCCCCACAGCACGGCGTTCCAGCCGAAGGCGTTGAGCAGAACCCCGGACGAAAACGACCCCACGATCATCACGCCGAAGACCAGAAAATCGTTGAGCGACTGAACCTGGGTCTTCTCTTCCGGGCGGTGGAAATCGATGATTTTCGCCGAGGCGCCGGTGAAGCCAAAGTTCCAGCCGATGCCGAGCAAAATCAGCGACAGCCAGTAATGATACACGCCGAGACCGCTCAGGCCGACCGCCACCGACGCGGCGGTGATCAGCAATCCCGCCGCCGCCATTCGCACTGCGCCGAAGCGCTGGATCAGCCGGCCGGTGAAAAATCCCGGGCCGTACATCGCCATCACATGCCACTGGATCCCAAGGTTGGCGGCCTGCTGGGAAAGACCGTGCATATGCATGGAGAGCGGCGCGGCGGTCATCAGAAAATTCATCACCATATAGGCCACCGCGCCGCTGAATACCGTGGTGGCAAAACCCGGCTGGCGGACAATCTCGCGCAGCGGCCGCCCTCCGCGCACGCTGGCCGCGGTGGGCTCCGCCGGCGTCACCCCTCTCAACAAAAAGGCGGCCAGCACTGCAACCAGCGCCTGAGCGAGGAAGGTGACGGCGAAGATATGTGCCGGCCAGAGGTGCATGGTGCCGGTGACCAGCATCGGGCCAATGATCCCGGCGGCCACACCGCCGCCCATCACCAGCGACAGCGCACGGGCGCGACGCGCCGGGGCGACGCCGTCGGTGGCGGCAAAACGAAAACTGAGCGCCACGGCGGCATAGGCGCCGCCAAGCATCGCGGCGAGACAAAACAGCAGAAAAGAATTCAGCACTACCGCCAGGGCGGCCGCCAGTCCGGTCACCATCCCGGCGCCGGTGCCGAGCCTGAACGCCGCTTTGCGGCCCCGCGTTCGCGCCAGCGCGCCGAAAGGCAGAATGGAGGCCGCCATCCCCAGCACAAACAGGGTGATCGGCAGCGTGGCCAGCGACGGGCTGGGGGCAATCGCGTTACCCACTATCGCGCCGGTAGCGTAGAAGACCACCGAGTTGGCGCCGGCCAGCGCCTGAGCGGCAGCCAGGCGAAGGATATTTTTGTTCTGCACCGCCAGCGGCAGCATGTGTTCTGTAGACATCCGTTGTTTTCACCGGTTTGAGAGTGGCGCCAGGCTGGCCGTCTGGCATCGCGCCCTGTTTGTTGGGTTCCCTGACCGTTACCTTAGCCGCAAAATACGCTTTTGCACCATAGCGAATCGCAATATTACCCGGCGATCTGGCCCCTCTTCTGCGTCAGATCGCCGGGCCGGGCTTCGCCGCCCGTTTTATTCCGGGGATCCGTCGCGCCGCGCGGCGGCAAATTTCGCCGCGATCATTGCGGCCGTCGGCTGGACGCCGCCCAGACTCCACTGCTCCGGGTCATGTTCGTCAATGCGGATCCAGACGGACTGACGGAACTGCGGATCGCCCTGCCCCTCAATCTCCACCAGCAGATCGGTCATCCGTCGCAGCAGCTCACTTTTCTGTTCCGCGGTCATGATCCCTTTAATGGTTTGCACGTTAACAAATGGCACGCTATTCTCCTTAGCATCTAGGTCTAAAATTCAAACTCAGAGTAGAAGGTCAATCTCGCGATGTCAAAAAATAAATCACTGCCCTACCTCGACCCGGCGCTGTGCGGCCTGGCGGAAGGGGCGAAAATCCTCGGCGACCGCTGGGTGCTGTTGATCCTCCGCGAGGCGTTTTACGGCGTGACGCGCTTTGAAACGATGCTGTCGCACACCCATATTACCCGCCAGACGCTCACCACCCGGTTAAAAACCATGACCGAAACGGGATTGCTCAGCAAAGTGCCCTACCGGGAAGCCGGCTCCCGCGAACGGTATGAATATGTTCTGACTGATAAAAGCCGTAGCCTGGCGCTGGTGCTGTTCGCCCTGATGGAATGGGGCCATCAGCACGTGCTGCACAGCGCGCCGCATATAGCATTGGTGGACAGCGCCAGCGGCGAGGCTGTCCATCCGGGGTTTATTACTGCCAGCGGCACCGTGGCGAGCCCCGCCGCCCTGCAGATCGTCAAGGCAGACGAACGCTAATAGCGCCGCTACAGAACTTTCGTACGCCTCTGGCGAAAGCCGCCGCAAGCGGGTATGTTGCATAGCCACGGTACCCGACGAGCGCGGGACATTTTTGTTTCATCGAACGGTGCGATAAAGGATGAAGGTATCCGGTGACCATTCCGACGCGCAGATCGCGCATGCTAAAGGTAGAAAATGTCGCTTCGTTCTCTGCGGGCTTTATGTCTGACCAGCTTTTTTATTGCCGACGTGCGCGACGGCCTCGGCCCGTTTCTGGGGATCTTTCTCACCCAGCGTCACTGGCAGGCGGAGGACATTGGCCTGCTGATGTCCGTCGGCGGTATCGCCGGCCTGCTGGCGACCCTGCCCGCCGGCTTCATCACCGACAGCTCGCGGCATAAGCGCTTGCTGCTGGCCGGGGTCTGCCTGGTGATCACCCTCACCACCCTGCTGCTCTGGTTTAGTCAGAAGACCAGCGTGGTCGCCCTCTCGCAAGTCGCCAGCGGCATCTGCGCGGCCTTTGTCGGACCGCTGATCGCCGGGATTACCCTCGGTCTTGCCAGACAGCGCGGCTTTAGCGCCCAGATGGGGAAAAACGAAGCCTTCAACCACGCGGGAAATTTCTTCACCGCGCTAATGGCCGGGGCTATCGCCTGGTACTGGGGCATCGGCGGCATTTTCATTCTGATGGCCTGTACCACGCTGCTTACCCTGGTCGCCCTGCTGGCGATCCGCGGCGGCGATATCGACGATGACGCCGCCCGCGGCATCGAAGCGGCATCCACGCCCTCCCTGCCGGGGTTTGCCATCCTGTTCCGCCATACGCCGCTGCTGATCGCCGGCGTAACCCTGATGCTGTTCCATCTCGCCAATGCCGCACTGTTGCCGATGCTGAGCATGCGGATCGCCGCCGCGCCGGGACACCTCAATCCCGGACTGTTTGCCGCCGCCACGGTGATTATTTCGCAGGTGGTGATGATCCCGGTGGCCATCCGGGTCGCCGGCAGCATCGACAAATACGGTTACTGGCGATGCATCCTGCTGGCGCTGCTGATCATGCCCATCCGGGCGGCGCTGGCGGCGTCCAGCGACGCCCCGGCGATGATGGTCCCGGTGCAAATTCTTGATGGCCTGGCGGCAGGGATTTTGGGGGTGGCGGTGCCCAGCTTTATCGTCTCGCTGCTGCGCGGCAGCGGGCACGTTAACGCTGGACAGAGCGTGGTGATGCTGATGCAGGGCGCCGGGGCGGCAATGAGTCCGGCGTTAACCGGGTCTATCGCCGGGCACTACTCCTATGCCACCGCCTTCGGCGTGCTGAGCGTTATCGCGATTGTCGCCCTGATGGTATGGTGGCGCAGCGCTCCGCTGCTCACCGTCTCCGCGTCACCGCCAATCGGCGAGAGCGGGCAGTAACCTACGGCACAGCGACCTGGGGAGAGAGGAAATCGCCAGCCGGGTAGCAGCCCCCTGCAGCCCGGCTGGCGTATGAGAGGCGTTAATTCACCCGTGCTTGCAACGTAATGTGCTGCAGGGCGTTCGCCATATCTATCTGAATCAGATCCTTGACACCTTCGCGCTTAATAAACTGGCTCCGGTGCTTGCTTTTCACCTCTTCAATACTTTTTTTGATCTCTTGCGCCGGTAATTTATACCAGCCGCGAGCCTGTTTCTCACCACCCATTTCCAGCCACAGCGATGAATAACTGGCTTTCACCAGATCGCTTTTCACGTGGTAATCGGAATCGATCGCGTAGACCGTGGTGATGCTGAAATAACGCAGGAAACCATACAGCACGCTCATGATGATATTTTTCGGCCGCGCGCCATGCAGCTCTTTAGTCAGCACCTTCACTTCGTCATTGGTGATATCTTTCCCGCCCTGGATGCCGCCAATATAGGCGCGGCCATCGTCGGTACAGGAAAAACAGACGCTATAGACGCGCCGGTCACCGAGAAACAGCTGCAGCATCAGCTCGCCCTCCTCCTGAAACGGCGACGCCAACAGTTTAACGTCAAGATTATCGCCATTTTTCAAAGGAATAGAGAACATCGCGCGACCAAAATCCGCCACATTGTACAGCTGCGGCAGGACATCAGGGTGAAACGTTTTCTCAATAAAATTCAGTGAACCGTGGGCAATATCCAGCTTGCGTCGTTTTGACAGCCGTTTATTGAGATACGCTTTAAACGGTTTATCCTCAAAAGGCACCAGCCCTTTGGTCACGGCGGTCAACCGCGCACACTGATATTTTGCACAAAGTTCTTGATATTCTCTGTATTTACCTCCTGCGAGCGAGAGCTCTCTGCATTTTCGTAAAACTTTTTTATAGTTTATTTTGACCTGACCGATCACTTTATTATGTTTACGCCATTCTTTGATGGCGCCTGCAACAGTATGTTCCATTGATTAAGATCCATAGATTCATCCATAATCGCGGCCATATTAACATAAAAGCTTTTCGTCAACACTTAATTACTCCTTCGTTGTCCTTTCATTTAATATATACACAGGAAATCATTCTGTATGGTGATTAATAAAGCCTACACCCGCCTGTCAACGGTTATTTATAGTAGGGAAAGCCTGCCGCCCCGCGACTTAACGCTCTGTGCGTTCGGCGCGGAGAGCGGCTACATCCGCTGGCGGTTTTGCCCTATACTTGACGCTGATTAAAAACCAGCAACGATAGGTAACTTATGGAAATTGATCTCGACAACCTGGTCTTCAGCGGCCTGGATGAAGCAGAAGAACGCAACGCGGAGCGTCTGGAAGAAGCGGACAAAAAAGCGCAGGCGATCGTTGCCGATGACGATTGCGGCGACGCCTGCAAAATCTGATTGTCAAACCGGCCAGCAGGCCGGTTTTTTTTTGCCCCTCCCGCCTGCTCAGGTCGGCAAGAACCCTTTCAGCGTATCCAGCAGCGCCTGCGCCGCCTTCGACAGCGGCATATGCCCGGCATGGATCGCACCGACGCACTTCTCAATCGGCGGATCGCTGAGCGGGATGCAGACGGCCCCCAGGGAGGTCATCTGCGTTTTACACAGCGCCGGTACCGCGCTGCCCCCCAGGCCGCTGGCCACCATTCTCCCCACCGTCACCAGCTGGTGACTCTCCAGCGCTACGTCCAGCTGGCGACCGCTGCGCGCCAGCGCCTCCTCCAGCATCAGGCGTACCGCCGAGGGACGCTGCAGGGTAATAAAATCGAGGGTCAACAGCTCCTGCCAGGTGAGCTGCTTTTTCTTCGCCAGCGGGGATTGCCGGGGAACGATCGCCACGAAGCGGTCCACCGCCAGCGGGGTAAACAGCAGGTTGTGGGTGGGCGATGGCTCGAAGGCAATACCCATCTCCACTCGCCCCTCGCGCACCATCTCGATCACCTGCTCATTAATCACGTCATGCACCGTGACGTTCACGCCGGCATAGCGGTCGCGAAAGGCCTTCAGCGCCTCCGGCAGGACGTTGGCCGCAAACGACGGCATCGCGGCCACCGAAATTTTACCCCGTTGCAGGGTAAAGCTCTGACGCATGGCCTCCTCGACGTTATCCCAGTCGGCCAGCAGCTGACGGGCCATCGGCAGAAAGAGTTCCCCCTCCTGGGTAAGGGTCACTTTGCGGGTGCTGCGCTGCAGCAGCGCGCCGCCCAGCGCCTCCTCTAACCCTTTGATGGTCAAACTGAGGGCTGGCTGCGACAAATTGAGCCTTTCGCTGGCGTGGGCGAAATTCAGAGTGTGAGCTACCGCTAAAAACGCGCGTAACTGTTTGACACTCATTCTCATTTTTCTTCCTGTTAACTAATTGAAAAAAATTAGTTAACAGGAAATTAATTAAAATTCCAAATGAGTGGGTCACAAATTCAAAATTATCAAATCAGTCTCCAGCGCCAATGATAAGGCTATCGCAAGGCAGGAGAGACAAGATGGCAGGACTGGATAAACGCGTCGCCAGCTATGAAGCGGCGCTGGAAGGGTTAACGGACGGCATGACGCTGCTCGCCGGCGGTTTCGGCCTGTGCGGCATTCCCGAGAATTTGATCGCCGAGGTGCAGCGTCGCCAGGTGCAGGGGCTGACGGTGGTCTCCAATAACTGCGGCGTCGACGGCTTCGGTCTCGGTATGCTGCTGGCGTCGCGCCAGATCAGCAAGGTGGTGGCCTCTTACGTCGGGGAGAACGCGCTGTTTGAACAGCTGGTGCTGAGCGGCGAGCTGGCGGTTGAGCTCACTCCTCAGGGAACGCTGGCCGAAAAAATTCGCGCCGGCGGCGCCGGGATCCCCGGTTTTTACACCGCCACCGGCTATGGCACCCCGGTCGCCGAAGGCAAAGAGGTGCGCCAGTTCGACGGCAGGCACTACATCCTTGAAGAGGCGATCCGCGGCGATTTCGCGCTGGTCAAAGGCTGGAAAGCCGACTGGTACGGCAATGTGGTTTATCGCCATACCGCGCAGAATTTCAACCCGCTGATGGCCACCGCCGGACGCATTACGGTGGTGGAGGTGGAAGAGATTGTACCGCCGGGCGAACTGCCGCCCTCCGCCATCCACACCCCGGGGATCTATGTCGACCGGCTGATCGTCGGGCAATTTGAAAAACGTATTGAGCAGCGCACCCTGCGCGCCGGAGGGAAGTGAGATGCTGACCCGTGAACAAATGGCGATGCGCGTCGCCCAGGAGCTGCGCGACGGCGACTACGTCAACCTCGGGATCGGTATCCCGACGCTGGTGGCCAATTACATTCCCGCCGGTATTGAGGTGATGCTCCAGTCGGAGAACGGCCTGCTGGGGATGGGCGAATTTCCAGACGAAGCCACGATCGACGCCGACATGATTAACGCCGGCAAGCAGACCGTCACCGCGCAAACCGGGGCGGCCATCTTCGACTCCGCTCAGTCGTTCGCCATGATCCGCGGCGGCCACGTTGACCTGACCGTTCTTGGCGCCTTTGAGGTCGACGTCGCGGGCAACATCGCCTCATGGATGATCCCTGGAAAAATGGTCAAGGGGATGGGCGGCGCCATGGACCTGGTAGCCGGCGCGCAGAACATCATCGTGGTGATGACCCACGCCTCAAAAAACGGCGAATCCAAACTGCTGCCGCAGTGCACCCTGCCGCTCACTGGCGTGGGCTGTATTCGCCGGGTGCTCACCGATCTGGCCCTGCTGGACATTGTCGACGGCGCGTTTGTCCTGCGCGAAGTGGCCCCGGGAGTGAGCCCCGACGAGGTGATGCGTAAAACGGCGGGACGACTGATCGTGGCCGACGATGTGCGCGAAATGCGCTTCAGCTAAGGAGAGACCATGACCGATATTGCCATTGTTGCTGCAGTACGCACCCCGGTCGGCAGCTTTCGCGGCGCCTTCGCCCCTCTTTCCGCCGTCGACCTCGGCGCCGCGGTGGTACGCAGCCTGCTTGAACGCGGCCCGTTGCCCGCCGCGGCGGTGGACGAACTGATTTTCGGCCAGGTGCTCACCGCCGGCTGCGGGCAGAACCCGGCGCGCCAGACCGCGCTGCGGGCCGGCCTGCCGGTGGACACCCCGGCGGTGACCGTCAATCTGGTGTGCGGCTCCGGGCTGAAAGCGGTTCAGCAGGCGGTGCAGGCGATCCGCTGCGGCGACGCCGAGATCGTCATCGCCGGCGGCCAGGAGAGCATGAGCAATGCCCCCTATCTGATGCACGGCGCCCGCGACGGCCTGCGTTTCGGCCACGCCAGCCTGCAGGACAGCATGATTCTGGACGGCCTGTGGGACGCCTTTAACGACTACCACATGGGCATTACCGCCGAGAATCTGGCTGATGCCTTCGACATCAGCCGTGAGCGCCAGGATGCCTTTGCCGCCGGGTCCCAGCGCAAAGCGGCGGCCGCCATCGCCGCCGGACGCTTTCGCGAGGAGATCGTCCCGGTCAGCGTCCCGCAGGGCAAAAAGCCGCCGCGTGTCGTGACTGACGACGAGCAACCGCGCCCGGAGACCAGCGAGCAGCAGTTGGCCCAGCTGCGCCCGGCGTTTCGTCCCGCTGACGGCAGCGTCACTGCCGGAAACGCCTCGTCGCTGAACGACGGCGCCGCGGCGGTCCTGCTGATGCGCGTCGATAAAGCGCACGAGCTCGGGCTACCGGTGCTGGCGCGCATTGTCAGCTCAGCGGTCGCCGGGGTCGACCCATCGGTGATGGGCATCGGCCCGGTGAGCGCCTGCCGTAAAGCGCTGCAGCGCGCCGGCTGGACGCTGGACGAGGTGGATCTTATCGAAGCTAACGAGGCTTTTGCCGTCCAGGCGCTGGCCGTCGGTCAGCTGCTTGAGTGGGATAGCGAGAAGGTCAACGTCAACGGCGGCGCCATCGCCCTTGGCCATCCCATCGGCACCTCCGGCTGCCGGATCCTCGTCAGCCTGGTGCATGAGATGCAGCGCCGGGGCGCCAGCAAAGGGCTGGCAACCCTGTGCGTCGGCGGCGGCCAGGGCATCGCCATGACTCTACAACGTTAACAGGAGCCACTATGTTTACACCACGCCTGGCGGTACTCGGCGCGGGACTGATGGGCGTCGGCATCGCCTGCCATTTCGCCCGTCACGGTCACGTCGTCCGCCTGTATGACACCGACCCGCAGCGTCTCGCCGAGGTTCCGGCGGTGGCCAGCGCCATCCTGCGCGAGCTGGAGGCGAGCGGCCAGCAGGATCCCGCCGACCGCGACGCTGTGCTGGCCCGTCTGATCCCCACCCCGGCGCTGAATGCCCTGGCCGATGCCACGCTGCTGATAGAAGCGATCCCCGAGCGGCTACCACTGAAGCACGCCCTGTATGCCGAACTGGAAACGCTGATCGCCGACGAGGCGATTATCGCCAGCAACACCAGCGGCCTGCCGCCGGACTCGCTGGCGCAGGGCATGCGCCACCCTGAACGGCTGCTGATCGCCCATTTCTGGCATCCGCCGCACCTGATCCCGCTGGTGGAAGTGGTGCCCGGGAGCGCCACACTGCCCCATCTGGCGCGCCAGGTGAGCGACTTTTGCGCCGCCTGCGCGCTGGAAGCGGTGGTGCTCAATCGCGCCGCGCCGGGCTTTGTCGGCAACCGGCTGCAGTTCGCCCTGCTGCGCGAAGCGCTGCATATCGTCCACAGCGGCATTGCCTCTGCCGAGGTAGTGGACCAGGTGATGCGCGCCTCGCTGGGCCGCCGCTATGCGATGGTCGGCCCGCTGGAGGCAGCGGACATGACCGGGCTGGCGACGGTCCAGGATATCTGCCAGCACCTGCTGCCGGAGCTGGCCAGCGGGAGCGAGATGATGTCGCTGGTGGCGGAGAAGGTGGCGCGAGGCGACACCGGCGCCCGCAGTGGACAAGGCTTTTACCGCTGGGATGAGGCGCGGCAACAGCGCATCCAGTCGCGCCGGGAACATCAGCTTCGCTACGCCCTGAAGCCCTAGTATCGCGTTCTGTACCCCTACAATAACAATGAGAGTGAGACGTCGTGATGAGTGTGATAATTGCCCTGGCCGCACTGGCGTTACTGATGCTGGCGGCCTACCGTGGATACAGCGTGATCCTCTTTGCGCCGATCGCCGCCCTCGGCGCGGTGCTGGTCACCGACCCGGGCGCGGTCGGCCCGGCCTTTACCGGCCTGTTTATGGAAAAAATGGTCGGCTTTGTGAAGCTCTATTTCCCGGTGTTTCTGCTGGGCGCCGTGTTCGGCAAGCTGATTGAGCTGTCGGGATTCTCGCGGTCGATTGTCGCCGCCGCCATCCGCATCCTCGGACGCCGCCACGCGATCCCGGTGATCGTGCTGGTATGCGCCCTGCTGACCTACGGCGGGGTGTCGCTGTTTGTGGTGGCTTTTGCCGTCTACCCCTTCGCCGCCGAACTGTTTCGCCAGAGCGGGATCCCCAAACGGCTGATCCCGGCCACCGTCGCCCTCGGGGCATTCTCGTTTACCATGGACGCCCTGCCCGGCACGCCGCAGATCCAGAATATTATCCCCACCAGTTTCTTCGGCACCAACGCCTGGGCGGCCCCCTGGCTGGGGCTTATCGGCTCGCTGTTCATTATCATTTTTGGCTTGCTGTGGCTGGAGCGTCAGCGCCGCAAAGCGCAGGCCCGCGGCGAAGGCTATGGGACCGACCTGCAAAATGAGCCGGAGACCCCGGATGACATCGATCTGCCGCATCCGCTGATCGCTATCGCCCCGTTGCTGTTAGTGGGGGTGCTGAATCTGCTGTTTACCCACTGGATCCCGCAGTGGTACGGCGCCAGCCATGAGCTCACCCTGCCGGGTCTGGCGAAGCCTGTCGTCACCGAAGTAGGGAAAATCACCGCTATCTGGGCGGTGCAGGCGGCGCTGCTCTCCGGCATTGTGCTGGTGCTGGTCTGCGGCTATCGCAATATCCGCGGCCGGCTGGCGGAGGGGAGCCGAACGGCGGTGGGCGGGGCTATTCTCGCGGCGATGAACACCGCCTCTGAGTACGGATTCGGCGCGGTTATCGCCGCCCTGCCGGGTTTCCTGGTGCTGTCGAAAGCCCTCGCGGCCATTCCCAATCCGCTGTTAAACGAGGCGATCAGCGTCACGGTGCTGGCCGGGATCACCGGCTCGGCCTCCGGGGGGATGAGCATCGCGCTGGCGGCGATGTCCGAGACCTTTGTCGCCGCCGCCCACGCCGCCAATATTCCGCTCGAGGTCCTGCACCGTGTCGCCGCCATGGCCAGCGGCGGCATGGACACCCTGCCGCATAACGGAGCGGTGATCACCCTGCTGGCGATCACCGGCCTGAGCCATCGCCAGGCCTACGGCGGTATTTTCGCCATCACGGTGATCAAAAGCCTCGCGGTACTGTTTGTCATTGCCACGTTCTATGTGACCGGCATTGTCTGATACCCGATTGAAGGAGTAATAAAATGAATTTGCACGGTAAAACGGCGCTGGTCACCGGCTCCACCAGCGGCATCGGTTTAGGGATCGCCAAAGTGCTGGCGCAGGCGGGCGCGCAGGTGATCCTCAATGGCTTCGGCGACAGCAGCCACGCCCGGGCTGAAGTCGCCGCGCTGGGTAAGATCCCCGGCTATCACGACGCCGACCTGCGCGACGTCGGGCAGATCGAGGCGATGATGCACTATGCCGAAAGCACCTTCGGTGGCGTTGATATCGTGATCAATAACGCCGGCATCCAGCACGTCGCCCCGGTGGAGCAGTTCCCGGTGGACAAATGGAACGACATCATCGCGATCAATCTCTCCAGCGTCTTCCACACCACCCGCCTGGCGCTGCCGGGCATGCGCCAGCGCAACTGGGGGCGCATCATCAACATTGCCTCAGTGCATGGCCTGGTGGCGTCGAAAGAGAAATCGGCCTACGTCGCCGCCAAGCACGCGGTGGTCGGGCTGACCAAAACCGTGGCCCTGGAAACCACGCGCAGCGGCATCACCTGCAACGCCATCTGCCCGGGCTGGGTGCTAACCCCGCTGGTGCAACAGCAGATCGATAAGCGCATCGCCGAGGGGGTCGACCCGGAGCAGGCCAGCGCCCAGCTGCTGGCGGAAAAACAGCCCTCCGGGGAGTTTGTCACCCCGCAGCAACTGGGCGAAATGGCGCTGTTTCTGTGCAGCGATGCCGCTGCCCAGGTGCGCGGCGCCGCATGGAATATGGATGGCGGCTGGGTGGCGCAGTAGACGAACTCGGGGAGTCAGGTAATGGCTCCCCTGTTACTGCAGCGCCAGGCTGACTAACCGCTAATTGACTTCAAGGTGGCAGCTGCAGTGATCAACACGCCAATCACCACAGGATAAAAAACAGCATAAATGATATAACACTCAATTTTCCGGTCTCTGGTATAGAAATAGATGGTGTTACCAATACTAATGAGAGACCCCAGGAAACCAACGGTGGCTAAAACAGCTATAAACGTTAATAGCCAGTAATATGCCCCACCCACACCACGGTTGCTGAGACAACCCAACATTGCCAGCGCTTGCAACAAACACAGTGCCATTGCGCCGGAGCAATTTTCGCAAATTTTGCCGTAAAGTCTGAATGTTGACCACACCTGTAAATTAATTTTATTCACTGACCACTCCTTGTTTAAGGCAGCAAATGATTTAACCCTGTGAAATTCAACTTCTATTTCCTGAAATGCTTAAAAGCATTAGTTTAATCAACGAATACAATAACCTACTGTTGAAAACAATAAAAAGCACAATACAGTTATATATTAATATTATCCCTCCTTTCTCTCGGAAAATTATGAGTTGGTTAACCAAAAAAGACTTTTCTCAATCTAGTCTCCCTGCATATTAAAACGTGACCGGGCAAAGGCATCATAGACTTGCTGACTGGTAAATGCCGGGAAGGTCGCCCGCGCTGCCGCTTCGCGTAGCGCGGCGCAGTATGCTTTATTTCCCTCGACGGCGTCGATTTTTTTCAGTTTACCATCGCGGGCAAACTCAAGATGCAGACGGCACTTTTTCCCGTGCCACGCATATCGATCGGCAAGCTGGGCCTCCAGCGCGTTTTTAATCGCCCTTGCCTGCTGCCCATATTCATCCTCGTCGCTAAAACGTCCGGAGCTACAGCTGCCGAGGGCCGAGGTTTTATGGCAATCGGACGGGTGCAGCGGTGCGCAGCCGCTAAGCACCGCAAGCAACATCACCGGCATCACTCTTTTTTTCATAACTCTTCCCTGTTTGTACAAGCACTGAAAGACCGCCTAACTGTAACGTGAAAGCGAAAGCATGCGGCCTGCCAATTATCAGGGGCGACAATTAAAACATCGCCAGAAAGCGTTTCACCGTGCGCGAGCGCTCAAAGCGCCGCCAGGCGATAGCGATATCGGTCTTCAGCGGCGCCCCGCTGAGCGGGTGATAGCTGACGTTCGGCTGCTGGATGCAGGTCATCGACTGCGGGACCAGCGCGAAGCCGAACCCGGCATTGACCATACTCAGCGACGACGAAATCTGCGACGACTGCCAGGCACGCTCCATGTCGATCCCGGCGCGCAGGCAGCTGTTGTACACCAGCTCATACAGCCCGGGGGCCACCTCCCGCGGGAAGAGAATCGGCGCCACGTCGCACAGCTGCTCCAGGGCCAGGGTCGGCTGCGTCGCCAGCGGGTTATCGCGCGGCAGCGCGATGACCATCGGCTCCTCATCAATAATCCGCAGATTAAAGGCTTTACTGCTCTCGCACGGCAGACGGACGAAGGCGATATCCAGCTCGGCCTCGCTCAGGGCGGTCATCAGATTGGCCATATTGTCTTCCATCTGGTGCAGGGTCACCCCGGGGTGGTCGAGCTGAAAACGGTGCAGCAACGTGAAGATTTGCGGATGGAAAGCATCAGAACTGGTAATGCCTAGCGACAGGCTGCCGTTCATCCCGCGCGCAATGCCCTTGGCCTTCTCCAGCGCCGCATCGCTCATGGCGAGGATCTGGCGGGCATCCTCATAGAACGACTCTCCCGCTTCCGTCAGCTCCACCCCGCGGGTTAAACGCCGAAACAGCGGGGTCCCCACCTCTCGTTCAAGTCGCTGAATTTGCTGACTTAACGGAGGTTGTGAAATACCCAGCTCCTTGGCGGCCTGGGTGAAGTGCCGCGTCCTGGCGACGGCGACAAAATAACGAAGATAACGAAGATAACGAAGTTCCATATCGAAAACGTCTCAAACCAGCATGGTTTCTATATTGGAACTGTGAGCTGAATCGGGTCAACATTTATTTAACCTTTCTTATATTTGTTGAACGAGGAAGTGGTATATGAATCACTCTGCTGAATGCACCTGCGAAGAGAGTCTGTGCGAAACCCTACGGGCGTTTTCCGCGCAGCATCCCGAGAGCGTGCTCTATCAGACATCGCTAATGAGCGCCCTGCTGAGCGGGGTTTACGAAGGCAGCACCACCATCGCGGACCTGCTGAAACACGGCGATTTCGGCCTCGGCACCTTTAATGAGCTGGACGGGGAGCTGATCGCCTTCAGCAGTCAGGTCTATCAGCTGCGCGCCGACGGCAGCGCGCGCAAAGCCCAGCCGGAGCAGAAAACGCCGTTCGCGGTGATGACCTGGTTCCAGCCGCAGTACCGGAAAACTTTCGACCATCCGGTGAGCCGCCAGCAACTGCACGACGTTATTGACCAGCAAATTCCCTCTGACAACCTGTTCTGCGCCCTGCGCATCGACGGCCATTTCCGCCAAGCCCATACCCGCACCGTGCCGCGCCAGACGCCACCGTACCGGGCGATGACCGACGTCCTCGACGATCAGCCGGTGTTCCGCTTTAACCAGCGCGAAGGGGTGCTGGTCGGCTTCCGTACCCCGCAGCATATGCAGGGGATCAATGTCGCCGGGTATCACGAGCACTTTATTACCGATGACCGCAAAGGCGGCGGTCACCTGCTGGATTACCAGCTCGATCACGGGGTGCTGACCTTCGGCGAAATTCACAAGCTGATGATCGACCTGCCCGCCGACAGCGCGTTCCTGCAGGCCAATCTGCATCCCGATAATCTCGATGCCGCCATCCGTTCCGTAGAAAGTTAAGGGGTTCACATGGACAAACAGTATCCGGTACGCCAGTGGGCGCACGGCGCCGATCTCGTCGTCAGCCAGCTGGAAGCGCAAGGCGTACGTCAGATCTTCGGTATCCCCGGCGCCAAAATCGACAAGGTGTTCGACTCACTGCTGGATTCCTCGATTCGCATTATTCCGGTACGCCACGAAGCCAACGCCGCGTTTATGGCCGCCGCGGTCGGACGCATTACCGGCAAAGCGGGCGTAGCGCTGGTCACCTCCGGTCCGGGTTGTTCCAACCTGATCACCGGCATGGCCACCGCGAACAGCGAAGGCGACCCGGTGGTCGCCCTGGGCGGGGCGGTGAAACGTGCCGATAAGGCGAAGCAGGTCCATCAGAGTATGGATACGGTGGCAATGTTCAGCCCGGTCACCAAATACGCCGTTGAGGTGACGGCGCCGGATGCGCTGGCGGAAGTGGTCTCCAACGCCTTCCGCGCCGCCGAGCAGGGCCGCCCGGGCAGCGCGTTCGTCAGCCTGCCGCAGGATGTGGTCGATGGCCCGGTCAGCGGTAAAGTGCTGCCGGCCAGCCGGGCACCGCAGATGGGCGCCGCGCCGGATGATGCCATCGATCAGGTGGCGAAGCTTATCGCTCAGGCGAAGAACCCGATCTTCCTGCTCGGCCTGATGGCCAGCCAGCCGGAAAACAGCGCGGCGCTGCGCCGTTTGCTGGAGGCCAGCCATATTCCGGTCACCAGCACCTATCAGGCCGCCGGGGCGGTGAATCAGGATAACTTCTCTCGTTTCGCCGGTCGGGTCGGGCTGTTCAACAACCAGGCCGGGGATCGTCTGCTGCAGCTCGCCGACCTGGTGATCTGCATCGGCTATAGCCCGGTGGAATATGAACCGGCGATGTGGAACAGCGGCAACGCGACGCTGGTGCATATCGACGTGCTGCCCGCTTATGAAGAGCGCAACTACACCCCGGATGTCGAGCTGGTGGGCGATATCGCCGGCACCCTCAACAAGCTGGCGCAAAATATCGATCACCGGCTGGTGCTCTCCCCGCAGGCGGCGGAGATCCTCCGCGACCGCCAGCACCAGCGCGAGCTGCTGGACCGCCGCGGCGCGCAGCTGAATCAGTTTGCCCTGCATCCGCTGCGCATCGTTCGCGCCATGCAGGATATCGTCAACAGCGACGTCACGCTGACCGTGGACATGGGCAGCTTCCATATCTGGATCGCCCGATACCTGTACAGCTTCCGCGCCCGCCAGGTGATGATCTCCAACGGCCAGCAGACCATGGGCGTCGCCCTGCCCTGGGCCATCGGCGCCTGGCTGGTCAATCCTGAGCGCAAAGTGGTCTCCGTCTCCGGCGACGGCGGCTTCCTGCAGTCGAGCATGGAGCTGGAGACCGCCGTCCGCCTGAAAGCCAACGTGCTGCATCTCATCTGGGTCGATAACGGCTACAACATGGTGGCTATTCAGGAAGAGAAAAAATATCAGCGCCTGTCCGGCGTCGAGTTCGGGCCGATGGATTTTAAAGCCTATGCCGAGTCCTTCGGCGCCAAAGGGTTTGCCGTGGAAAGCGCCGAGGCGCTGGAACCGACGCTGCGCGCCGCGATGGACGTCGACGGCCCGGCGGTGGTGGCCATCCCGGTGGATTATCGCGATAACCCGCTGCTGATGGGCCAGCTGCATCTGAGTCAGATTCTGTAAGTCATCACAATAAGGAAAGGAAAATGAAAAAAGTCGCACTTGTTACCGGCGCCGGCCAGGGGATTGGTAAAGCTATCGCCCTTCGTCTGGTGAAGGATGGATTTGCCGTGGCCATTGCCGATTATAACGACGCCACCGCCAAAGCGGTCGCCTCCGAAATCAACCAGGCCGGCGGACACGCCGTGGCGGTGAAAGTGGATGTCTCCGACCGCGATCAGGTATTTGCCGCCGTTGAACAGGCACGCAAAACGCTGGGCGGCTTCGACGTCATCGTCAATAACGCCGGTGTGGCACCGTCTACGCCGATCGAGTCCATTACCCCGGAGATTGTCGACAAAGTCTACAACATCAACGTCAAAGGGGTGATCTGGGGTATTCAGGCGGCGGTCGAGGCCTTTAAGAAAGAGGGGCACGGCGGGAAAATCATCAACGCCTGTTCCCAGGCCGGCCACGTCGGCAACCCGGAGCTGGCGGTGTATAGCTCCAGTAAATTCGCGGTACGCGGCTTAACCCAGACCGCCGCTCGCGACCTCGCGCCGCTGAGCATCACGGTCAACGGCTACTGCCCGGGGATTGTCAAAACGCCAATGTGGGCCGAAATTGACCGCCAGGTGTCCGAAGCCGCCGGTAAACCGCTGGGCTACGGTACCGCCGAGTTCGCCAAACGCATCACTCTCGGTCGTCTGTCCGAGCCGGAAGATGTCGCCGCCTGCGTCTCCTATCTTGCCAGCCCGGATTCTGATTACATGACCGGTCAGTCGTTGCTGATCGACGGCGGGATGGTATTTAACTAATAAAAAATAAGCTCTGACATGGCTTGCCCCTGCTTTCGCGCAGGGGCTTTTTTTTGGTTTGAGTGTAAGTGTAAGCATCCCGGGGAAACGAAGCATCAATACTTGAGGGCTTCTGGCACGACGTGGGCTATGGCAGGCTGAGATTGCTTTTCCAGCTCACGCACCCGAGGGATCACTTCCCTTCCGAAGAACTCGACTTCCTCCTGGAAATGCAGGAATGCCAGCAGCAGCAGATTGACGCCTGACTGTTTGAGCGCAATGATGCGCTCTGCAATCTGCTGCGGCGTGCCAATCAGGTTGGTTTTAAAGCCGTCGTTGTATTGCACCAAATCTTCAAAGCTGGATTTGGCCCAGTTGCCCTCGCCCTCCGGCGATGCGCTGCCGGCGTTTTTCACTTCGTGCTGGAACCCTTTCACCGCGTCCGGATTGGCGTTATCAATAATTTCCCGCAGCACCGCCTGCGCCTCTTTTTCGCTTTCACGCGCAATAACGAAGCCGTTAACCCCGATCTTCACCTGATGCTGGTTTTGTGCCGCCTTACGCTGGATGTCATCCACCTGTGCTTTGATGCCTTCAGGCGTGTTGCCGTTGGTGAAATACCAGTCGGAAACGCGCGCGGCCATGTCCCGCGCGGCACGCGAACTACCACCCTGGAAAATTTCCGGCAGCGGCGCCAGCGGCTTGGGCTTGAGGGAATAATCACGAAAGCGATAGAAATCGCCGGCAAAGGTAAAGCTGTCTTCGCGCCAGATGCCCTGCAGGCAACGGATAAACTCTTCTGAACGCAGGTAACGCTCTTCATGGTCTAGCCAGGGTTCGCCGATAGCTTTAAACTCACCACGGAACCAGCCGCTGACGATATTGACCGCGATGCGCGGGCCGTACAGATGACTGATAGTGGCGATTTGTTTTGCCGCCAGAGTGGGGTTCCAGGGGCCGGGAAGCAAGGCGGCGATCACTTTCAGATTTTCAGTTGATGCGAGTAGCGCCTGCGAAAAAGAGACCGACTCATGTTGGTTGTCGGCACCATAGCCGGCCGTAAAACGGATCTGCGTAAGCGCATAGTCAAAACCGGCACGTTCAGCAATTTGCGCCAGCTTACGGTTGTAGTCGATATCCCAACTGGTACGCTGCGGGATATTACTGATCACTAACCCGCCCGACACGTTCGGCACCCAATAGGCGAACTGCAGCGGATGATTACCTGGCTCTGAAATGGACATAGGGCACTCCCGTCATTGATGAATTTATCTGTCCGCCTTACAACGCGTCGCAGGCGAGTTGCTGTAGCCGCGAATTACCATCTTTCTATATAACGATCTTTGCCTTTCGAAAATAAAAAGACAGCTTTTGGTTATAAAGGTGTTTGCAGAATGCATGCCAAAACAGGAGGCGAAATAATTTTTTTAAAAACAGCTAATTATAAAAAAAGAAAGGAACTTATCTGCTGCATTTGCAACATGCCTGGTTACGCATATGTTGCAAATGCAACTTATACAACTTGCCGGAAGATAAATTTATCCTGACATTAATTTGGATAACAGCAGGTCTGATTACGGATGCTGTCGTTTCTGACAAGCATGAAATAAGCAACTACGACGGCAATTTCATTAACCCCGCAGTGGTTTCGTCGGCTGAGACCAGCTAAAGTCGAAAGGTCAAAAATACAGCCTTAACGTACAATATTTTTTGATATCCAAACTGCCCCCTTAACGGTACGTCTGTCTTCGACGGACTTCAGAACGGCAATGATCTGGTGTTCGATGAATCGGGCTTTACGCATGGTGATCTCCTCAGAGGACATAATCAGTATGTCGGAAGATCTCTAAACGTGAATGGTTCGTTTTACCGGGAAACCCTGCCAGTCATATAACATAAGTAATTAACAAGAAAAAATCAGATATCCTTGCCAGGTGGGCAGGACCGGCCAATGATTTCAGCCAGGAAATCCATCACCACGACAGCAGAGTGAGCGCGCTTAATTTCAGGGTAGGCAACCAGCCAAATGTTCCTCACGGGCGAAGGCAGATTTTCCGGCAGCCTTACCAGTTCGCTGTCATTATCACCCATAAAGCAGGGTAAAGTAACGATGCCCAATCCTTTCCGGGCTGCCTGTTGCTGCGCCATCAGATCGCTTGCCCGAAAGATAACTCGTCGCCCGTTCAGCAGTGATTCCAGCCATTGCTGCTGCGTGACATGTGCAAGCGTGCTGTCATAAGCAATAAATACCCAATCTTCTTGCGGAATTTCTTGCCAGAACTGAGAAGCATAAAGACCAAAGCGCATGGTACCTATACGCCTTGTCATCAGGTCTGGATCGTCAGGCCTTTCCAGGCGAACCGCAATGTCAGCCTCACTTTTATTCAGAAGAACATGGTGCGAAACGCCGGATAATGACAACGTGATACCCGGATGTTTCCGGGTGAATCCTGCTATAGCAGGCGCAATGAGGTGTGCTGCAACGGCAGGTGACGCGCTGATATTTATAGGCACGGCCGGTTCGGCACACAATGACCTCGCCTGGATTCGAATACGGTCTGCAATACGGTACATTTCGTCAGCGCCGGAGGCGATAATCCGCCCATGCCCGGTAAGCGTGGTACGGCGTGGCAAACGCTCTGTGAGCCTCAGGCCCAGAGAACTTTCAAGGGCCGCAATCCGGCGGCCCACAGTGGCATGGTCTACGCCAAGTTCCCTGGCTGCGGCCGACAGGGAACCACACCGGGCAAGGGCGAAAAAAAAATGTAAATCCTGCCAGTCCATATCTCACCTCGTGTGCATTTTTACACATGTATGGTGCTTTTATACCTGTATTCTTCCTGTAATAAACTCATTTATAGTTTTCTCACTTTATAAGTGAGGAAAAAATAATGTCGTTAGCAATGATTATTAGCCAGCCGGGTGGACCTGAGGTTCTTAAAGCGGTGGAAAGAGAGCTAGTCAGTCCCGGTCCCGATGAAGTCAGTATCAGACAAGAAATAATCGGCGTGAATTTTGTTGACATCTATTTTCGCTCAGGGCTCTACCCTCAGCCCTATCCCCAGGCGGTTCCTGGTTTTGAAGGGGCCGGAGTCGTCACAGCAACGGGCAGTAACGTCAGGTCCTTTGCAGCAGGAGACCGCGTTGCCTATACGGGAAATCCGATGGGCGCTTATGCTGAATGTCGCAATATACCTGCCAGCCGCCTTATCAGGATCCCGGATGGTGTGGACACTCGTACAGCCGGTAGTACGATGCTTCGGGGCCTTACCGCGCATATGTTACTCAACAAAGTAAGGGAAGTCAGGGCTGGCGACTGGATACTGGTTCATTCTGCTGCCGGAGGGCTGGGGCAGATAGTGACCCGCTGGGCAACGATGAAAGGTGCCAGGGTTATCGGTACAACGGGTTCACCGGAAAAAGTAGCAACGGCCCGCCTTGCTGGTGCGAGTGAAGTTTTGCTCCATACCGACGCTGCATGGCCGGACAAAGTCCGCGACATCACCGAAGGGTATGGCGTACATCTGGCCATCGACGGTATAGGAGGAACAATGCTCTCCAGAACGCTCGGCGTGGTCCGCCCTTTTGGCACTGTCGCCAGTCTTGGACAGCCTGCAGGCCCCATACCTCCCGTGCGGGTGGAAGAACTGGGATTTGCCCGATCTATAGCACTAATGCGACCAAGTTCACTCGCCTATTCAGATGATGCTGCGCTATACAGGAAAGGGGCTTCTGACCTTATGTCAGCGCTGTCGGCAGGACTTGAAAATCACATTGGCGCTGAATTTATCCTTACCGACGCAGCAGAAGCACACCGGGTTCTGGAGGCGGGTCATACAACAGGAAGCGTCATTCTCACGGTTCAGGCTTAAGACTCGGACGTGAATGAAACAAGAGACGCAGGCATCTTTAAAGAAATGCCGTATCAGTGACGTGACGACCAGGCTGGATTTATATCCCTTAAGGACAATCGTTCCCCCCTTGTCGTCTCCTTCAGGTACTGCCAGGGAGATATGCAAGAAATTAGATAAAAGGGGTGAGTCTGCTAAATCACTAACGTTCATACAATGTCCGCTCCCGGCACTCAGGCATTGCTTAATGCACGACGTAAACGATCGCCATGTTAAACGGCTATTTCTGACAAAGCGCGGCCCCTCTGAAGCGCCGTGAGGTCCGCTCTGAACGAAGAGCGGATCTTCAGTGCAAAAGAACAGCAAGGCCCGCCTTTGTGATTAATACTGCCTTATCTACAACTGCTGAGTTACCCAGCTACCATTTTCAGCGAAAAATACCGTCGCATCGGCTCCATTGACCAGGGATATTTGAGGAGGCATGTGACCAATATCAACATCATAGAGTACGGGCACGGCAATATTCTCAAAAGCGGCTTTAAGGGCATCCAGATAATTATGTTTAGTCGGGTCGCTTACGTCGGGTGCAGCACTTCTGCCGATAAGAACACCATTTAAGTTATCAAACCAACCCTGTAATCGTAAGCTAAATAATGCGCGTGTTAATTCACAGGGAGCCATTTCCACATTTTCAAAATAGAGGATTATTCCTTGAGGGCTATTGCTCGCCTTGAACAAGGGCACATTCCCGAATGGTGTACCTGCTAACCTGGATATTATTTCGAGGCAGCCGCCGATCAGTTTCCCGCTAAATGTCAGAGAAGATGTAACACCATCAAGGCGTTTCCACTGTGTTTTTTGGGTCAGATTGAAACCTCCGTCTGACGCTGTTCCCCATTGATTTTCATCCGCTTGAAATGCTGTTGAAGAGTACTGTTTGATTACAGTTCCCCGATTCGATTCCAGAATTTCCCATACGGCCTGAGTGGTGGCATCTAACTTTTGAGCGCCAAGATCCATGAGGTTCGGCCCATGCAAAGTAGCCCAGCCCGATATCGTCGTCAGTGGGAAATGAAGTGTACTAAGATCTGAAAAGCCCACAAACCATTTTGGTTTAGACCGGGACAACAGATCAAAATCAATCAAATCAAGTAATTCCATCGCCAGATCACCGCCCCAAGGTGGCATAACAGCTTTTATATCTGGGTCAGTAAGATAAGACATTAATTCTTCAACGCGAGAAAATTTAGTGGCGCTTTTATTTTTGTGCTGCGAGCGTAAGCAGCGTCCTTCGCGGACCTGGTAACCTCTTTTCTTTAGGTTTTTTATGGCGAGTTCCAGTCTGGGATGCAGATGTTCAGGTACGCCAGAAGAGGGAGCGGTTACACCAATAACATCTCCTGGAGCCAGCCTGGGTGGAAAGAGGACACTCATGGATAAATCCTTTTCAGAACATATAGAATTCCATAATCCATAAATAAAGCCAGGATGTAAAATTAACAGGCGAACACTCCGCTTGTTTTTTCTAGGAGCCTTTAAAAGGTCTGCTCATGGCACCCAAGGGACTTTACCGGCGTAGATGATGCGTCAGGCGACTAATCCTCAAAAGTGCTTACTGCTTATTCGCGGGACCGCCGGCTGATTTGGGTTGGATCATGACGACTACTCTTTTAGCTATTCCCGGTTTCCCCTTTTCAAAGCGCCATTTACTCATCATTTTCTCGATGATTTTATGTTCAAACTCCGGAGTCGTTGTCGATTCCAGTATCTTAACATTCTGAACTCTGCCATCTGAAACAACATCATACTGAATCCGCAGAGCATTCGGCAGGAGGTTTCCGTTCTTATCATGAGTGGTAATTGCTGTGTTTGCAGAGGAAATGCTGCCTGAAGGTGTGCTGGCGCTGGCCGGTAAACCGGCGCAGAGTGCCAGGAACAATGGCAGAATCAGGGTGAATAGTCTGATAGCTTGCATAAATCGTCCGAATTCCAAAATTAACCATGAATCTTCACGTTACCAACGGCGCGAGTGACAGGCTACCAGATGAAATGATCAGTGAATACCGCGTCTTCAGCGGCAATCCCTTTGACCTCCTTACCAGGCGCTTCGTACCACATCCATTCCCGGGGTCGTTTCGCTATCAGGACTAGTGGGAGCTGAGCGAGTGTATCAATGATTCCTTTGCCAGCTGTCAGCTACGCTGTCCGGCTCGTCAGGGAACATGACCGAGCTAACACCCTTAAGTGATGAGAGACGACCATGGAGTTCGTCCGTAAAGGTAAAATGCGTCGTGCCCGGATTATCAGAGATACAGACTGGTACAGACAGGTGCCGGGTAACGGCCTCGAAGCGTGAGAAGACTTCGTCGTCACGGAGTGACTGGTAGCTGACCGCCGGGAGTAACAGGACATTCGCGCCAGCTGCCTGGGCATCATCAGCCAGATGTAGAATGGCGTCGATACGGACCGATCCCACACAGACCATAACCGGGATGTCCCCGGCATGCTGTTTTGCCAGAGTGGCTACGCGCTTGCGCTGCTCCCGGGTCAGATAGGCGTAGCGTGCGGTTGACCCCAGGATGCCCATAGAATCAACCCGAGCATCTGTACGGCGGGAAAGCATATGGCTGAACCCCTTTTCATCCACGCCGCTGGCGGCTATTGGGGTTAATGGAAACGCCGATAACCGCTAAACATACCTGTTTCTCCTGAAGGATATTACTGCTGTTGTTCTTCGATGAGAGCAACGTCAAACCACAGGCCGGGCATCATTTTTTCCAGGCCGTCGGTCAGCATCTTCCCGGCTTCGTGCAGTTTTTCCAGCGGCATCTGCGGCAGGCTTTCCAGAATGAACCACATTTGCTGAGCGTCCACGCCCAGACGGGTTCTGATCCCCTGTCGCCAGTTCCAGCGGCGGCAGGTCACGCCGGTGTCATCACACCAGATAACCTCTCCTTGTGAAGGATATTCAACGGCCGTTTCACCCTCTTTGACGGTATCAAAAGGCTCTGTTCCGTTTGCCACAGCCAGACGTGGTGAACCCTGATAGGCAGAGATATTCTCCCCACCAACCGGTACGGCGTAGCGGAGACTCACGGCGTTATAAAGATCAACGATGGGATCGAGCGCGGGCATCGTTCCGTCACGTAATACGCGCTTACGTAACGCATCAGCTGAGCAAGGGGTGCGTTTAGGTTTAGCACCAAACTTTTGAAAAACGTCGGCCCAGGCTGCCAGATGAGATCCCGCCCATTCCGGTTCGCCGGCCAGAACGGCTTCACAGGCTTCCCGCAGCGCGATTTCTCCAGCGTCGGGATGAAGCACTGGCGCAGCTTTTACGCAGATACTGAGTACCCGAAAACCTGGGGCAATACGATAAATTTCAGGGGCAATTGACGGAGAGACGGTTAACACGTGATAATCCTTTAATGACTAATTTATTCTATGATAATGACCGATGACCAAAAAAGTCAATTTAATGACCGATGCAAATGCTATCGTCAACACGGTGAATGAAGCCGTATCTCAGCGAATTAAACAGTATCGTAAGCAAAAGAAAATCTCCCTCGATGAACTCTCCCGTCGAGCCGGCGTCAGCAAGGGAGCGCTGGTTGAGATAGAAGGATGCCGGGCCAATCCCAGCATTGCTCTGTTATGCCGCCTGGCTACCGCGATGGGGGTTTCGGTGGCTGATTTTGTGGATGTCAGTTCCAAACCGACTGTGCATCTCATTGCTGAAGATGAGATCCCAGAATTGTGGGAAGGTGAAAAAGGCGGGAGAGCAAGACTGCTCGCAGGGTCGGGTGGGCCTGATATGACCGAGCTCTGGATGTGGGAAATGCAGCCGGGGGAAAAGTTTGCTTCACCGGGCCACACGGAAGGAACGCTTGAACTGTTTTATGTTCAGTCGGGCACGCTCACATTGGGGGTAAAGGACCATTTGTATCGGGTAAAAACCGGCTGTTCGGCAACGGCCAGAACGGACGTTCCTCATTTCTACGAAAACCAGGGGGAGAGCCCGCTGATATTTATCATGACAGTACATGAGAAAGCATCCTGAGTGGTTGCCCGGTATGCCTGTAGGGCTTGTCTCATCAAAGCAAGTTTGCAAGGAGTCGTTTAGTGGATAATCAGCATCTGCGTTTTACCCAAGGCCAGTTTACTGTCACAACCGATCCCGCCTTTTTTCAGCTGGAAGCCATTCACGATTACCTCTCGCAATCGTCCTGGGCGCCTGGCATTGATGCTGAAACGGTCAGAATATCAATCCAGAACAGCCTTTGTTTTGCGCTTCTGGATGGAACAAGACAAATCGGCTTCGCCCGTCTGGTCACCGACTATGCCACTTTTGGTTATTTGTGCGACGTCTACGTGCTGAACGAGTATCAGAAAAGTGGTCTTGGTCGTTGGCTGATTGAATGCTGTCACGCCCATCCCGTGATGTCACGCCTGCGACGGATAATGCTGGTAACCTCTAGCGCGCCCTGGCTCTACCAGAAGCTGGGGTA
This sequence comes from Klebsiella sp. HMSC25G12, assembly GCF_001807705.1. Classification (NCBI taxonomy): domain Bacteria; kingdom Pseudomonadati; phylum Pseudomonadota; class Gammaproteobacteria; order Enterobacterales; family Enterobacteriaceae; genus Klebsiella; species Klebsiella sp. HMSC25G12. The sequence continues at coordinate 113,171 of NZ_KV789908.1, forward strand.
TAACCCATTGAACCAACCAGATTTTGTCTGGCAAATCAATCGACCCGATATTTATCGTAAACCCGGGCAAAAGTAAGACTATTTTTTGAGAGTAATGATAAATGTTAATCCGTAGAGCCCGTCCCTCTGATGCAGAAGAGCTTGCCATTTTAGCCGAACGCACCTTTAGAAAAACGTTTGAGGCGGGTAATACTCAGAAGGATATGGAGCTTCACTGCCAGGCAAGTTATTCAACAGATACTCAGTTGCAAGAAATCCTCAGAGAAGACTGGATTACATTAGTCTGCGAATACGAAAGCAAACTGATAGGGTATGCCCAACTGAGGTGGGAAGCATTTCCTCCCTGTGTAAATAGCATTCACGCCGGGGAAATCCTGTGTCTGTATATCGATGAACCTTATCATGGCAAAGGTTTTGCACAAGCGCTGATACACAAGTGCTTTGCTGAATTTGCGGCACAGGGATCGGATATTGTCTGGTTAGGTGTCTGGGAACATAACCCAAGGGCAATCTCTTTTTACCGTAAGCTTGGGTTTACCGAGGTGGGTGAACATATCTTCCAGGTTGGGACAGATCCCCAGAGAGATATCATTATGAAACGCTCAACGGGTGTTAGCTGAACAAACATTACGACGTCCGCTCTGGCACACAGCAGGCGTGATCGACACCAGGAGACGTCACGCGCTAGCGGCTAAGCGTAGCGCCGGCTCGGAAAATCCCGGATGGTGGCGCGTGGCGCCTTATCCGGCTACGCGGTTGTGCCACTCTTGTGCCGTTATTTTGCCGGGTGGCGGCTGCGCCTGACCCGGCCTACAGAAACAGGGCCGCCCGTACTCTTCTGGTGGCATGCCCCTGGCCCGCGCCTGCGCAGCGCCGCCGGGCTGTTACTGCGCCTGCTGCTGCGCTTGCGCCAGCTGGCGGACGATCGCCTCGCGCCGCGCATCCCCTTCCGGCAGCCGGGCCAGTAACGCCTGCAAGGCTGCCACGGCTTCGGGGTAATCTTCATTACGCACCGCGCTCAGGGCCAGCATCTCCAGCACCGGCAGGCTGTTCGGCTGCCGCTGATGCAGGTCACGCAGCAGCAGCTCGCCCATCCGAACCTGACCGCTATCCCCCGCCCGCACCAGCGCGCTGGCGTAATCGAAAGCCGCCGCAGGGTCATCCGCCGCCAGATCATGCGCCCGGCCAAAGGCGCCGATCGCCGTCTCGCCATCGTTCAACAACAGGCCCAGCCGCCCAAGCAGCTGCCAGCCGGCGAGGTCGTTCGGCGTAGTCTGCAGGTGGCTGCGCAGGCCAAGCCGCAGCTCCGCCAGCTCATCCATACGCAGCGGCGGCGCCGTCGGGTCCTTAACCTGCTGCAACAGCGCAGGATAATGCCGTTCAGCCTGCTGCCAGAGCAGCACCTGGCCAATATCGCTGGTTTTCAGATACAGGCCCAGACTCAGAACCACCAGCAGCAGCGCGCCCGGAAGCAGCGCCCAGCGGCTTAGCGGCCGTTCGCCAGGCTGTGCCTGGGGCGGAATATCCGTCAGCAGCGTGCGCTGCAGCTCGACGACCAGCGCCGGGTTGTCCTCGCCGCGCTCCTGCGCCAGCTCCTGCAGGCGCGACTGGTACAGGACGCGGTTGAGGGCATCGCGGTCCACCGCCCCTTTGCCCGGCCACGGGAAGTACAGCAGCCCCAGCGCGCCAGCCAGCAGCAGCGCGACGATAACCACCAACAGGCTCATCGTTCTTTTCCTTCTTTCAATAATGCCGCCAGCCGCTGGCGCTCTTCAGCGCTGAGCGCCGCGTCAGGAATGTCGCGACGACGCGCGCGGGCGATAATCACCCCCGCGCCCGCCAGCACGAACAGCCCCGGCCCCAGCCACAGCAGCACCGTGCCCGCGGTCAGCGGCGGCTCGTAGCTGACAAAATGACCGTAGCGGGCCACCATATAGTCAACGATCTGCCCTTTCGTTTTCCCCTGCTGCATCAGCTCGTACACCTTCTGCCGCATATCAGCGGCAATCATCGCGTTTGAGTCGGCGATGCTGTTGTTCTGGCATTTCGGGCAGCGCAGCTGGGAGGTGATCTCGCGGAAGGCCTGCTCCTGGGCCTCATCCTTAAACTGCCAGGTGTCGATGGCGGCCCACGCCTGGCCGGTCAGCATCAGCGCCAGCAGGATGACCATTGCACATCTCATCAGCCCGCCCTCCGGTTGTATTGATCCCACAGCGGCTGGAGCTCCTCGCGCCACACCCGTTCGTTCAGGTCGCCGGCGTGCCGCCAGCGGATGATGCCCTGACCGTCGATGAGAAACGTCTCCGGCGCGCCATAGACCCCGAGATCCAGGCCAAGCATGCCGTTGCCATCGTACAGGCTCAGCATGTACGGGTTCCCCAGGCGCTGCAGCCAGCTCATCGCCTTCTGCCGATCGTCTTTGTAGTTCATCCCCACCACCCGCACGCCCTGCTGCGCCAGGCCGTTGAGAAACTGATGCTCGGCGCGACAGGTTGGACACCAGGTGGCCCAGACGTTAAGCAGCAGCGGCTTGCCGTCAATCAGCGTGCGTCGGTCCAGCGTCTGACCGGGGGTATTCAGCGCTTCAAGGCGAAATTCCGGCAGCGGTTTGCCAATCAGCGCCGACTCGAGGGTCGTCGGGTCATCGCCATCGGCGTTGCGCATCAGTTGCCAGAACAGCGCGGCGGCCAGCGCCAGAAACAGCACCAGCGGGATAAACAGTAGCTTCCGGTTCATGAGGCCTCCTGCAGCTTCTTACGCATCCGGTAGCGCGGGTCGAGCATGCAGCACAGACCGCCGAGGGCCATCAGTACCCCGCCGTACCAGATCCAGCGAACGAACGGTTTATAGTACAGACGCACCGCCCAGCTGCCGTCGCTCAGCTCTTCCCCCAGCGCGGCGTACAGATCGCGGGTCAGCCCGCCGCTGATCGCCGCCTCGGTCATCATCATCCGGCTGGCGGTGTAAAAGCGCTTCTCGGCATACAGCGTCGCTTCCGGGCGGTCGTTGCGGGTCACGGCAATAATGCCTTCGCCGCCGGTCCAGTTGGGGCCGACGATATTGCGCACGCCGTTAAACACAAAGTGATAGTGATGGATATCAATGCTGTCGCCGGGGCGCATCCGTACATCGCGCTCCACGCTGTAGTTCTGGCTGAAGGTGATGCCGATAACGGTCACCGCCACGCCAACGTGACCGAGCACCATCCCCCACTGGCTACGGGTCAGAGTGCGCAGGCCGCGCCAGAAGCCGTGGCGATGGGTGGCCCGTTCGTGAACCTCCATCAGGGCGAAGATCAGCACCCACAGGGCCATCATCAGGCCGATGACCGCCATGGCGGTGATACGGTCCTGCAGCAGCCACGGCAGCGCCAGAGAAAGTGACAACGTCACAACCAGGGCGATAATCAGGCGCTTAATCTGCCTGGCGACGTCATCGCGCCGCCAGCGGATGAGCGGTCCCAGCCCCAGCAGCAGCGCAAACGGCGCCATCAGGGCGGTGAACATGGTATTGAAGAACGGCTCGCCAATGGAGATGCTGCCGAGGCCCAGCTCTTTATGCACCAGCGGCAACAACGTCCCGAGGAGCACCACCAGCATCGCGGCCATCAGCAAGATATTGTTGCCAAGCAGGAACGACTCGCGCGACCACAGCGTATGTTCCACCCGCGCGCGCACCCGGCCGCCCTTCAGGGCGTACAGCAGCAGCGATCCGCCGATGGCGACAATCAGCAGTACCAGAATAAACAGCCCGCGCGACGGATCCGAGGCGAAGGCATGCACTGAGACCAGCACCCCGGAGCGCACCAGGAAGGTGCCCAGAAGACACAGGGAGAAGGCGGCGATGGCCAGCAGCACCGTCCAGGCGCGGAAGCTGCCGCGCTTCTCGGTTACCGCCAGGGAGTGCAGCAGCGCGGTTCCCACCAGCCACGGCATAAACGAGGCGTTTTCCACCGGATCCCAGAACCACCAGCCGCCCCAGCCCAGTTCGTAGTAGGCCCACGCCGAGCCCAGCACGATGCCGAGGGTGAGGAACATCCATGCCGCCTGGGTCCAGGGACGCGACCAGCGCGCCCAGGCAGTATCCAGCCGCCCCGCCAGCAGCGAGGCGATGGCGAAGGCGAAAGCCACCGAGAAGCCGACGTAACCCATATAGAGGATCGGCGGATGGAAAATCATGCCGATATCCTGCAGCAGCGGATTGAGGTCGCGGCCATCAATGGGGTACTGCGGCAGACCGCGGCTGAACGGATTGGAGGTGAAGAGGATAAACAGCAGGAACCCAAAGGCGATCATCCCCATCACCGCCAGCACCCGGGCGACGGCGTCGAGCGGCATCCGGCGGCTGAAGAGGGCGACGGCGAAGGTCCAGACGCTGAGCAGCAGAACCCACAGCAGCAGCGAGCCCTCGTGCGCCCCCCAGGTCGCCGCCACCCGATACCACACCGGCAGCGCGCTGTTAGAGTTTTCCGCCACGTAGCGGACGGTAAAGTCATTGACCACAAAGGCGTGCACCAGCAGCAGGAAGGCGCCGCCGATACAGGCGAACAGCCCACAGGCCAGCGGCCGGGCCAGGGCCATCAGCCGTCGGTCCTGCCGCGCCGCGCCCCACAGGGGATAGACGCTCAGGATCAGCGCCTGTCCCGCCGCCAGACACAATAAAAAGTTGCCCAGCTCCGGCATCATGGCTGCCCCCCCGTTTTCTCCGGCGTCATGGCGTTTTTCACCTCCGGCGGCGTGTAATTTTCATCATGTTTGGCCAGCACCTGCTGGGCGGTAATATGCCGCTCGCCGTCCAGTACGCCCTGGGCCACCACGCCCTGCCCTTCACGAAACAGGTCCGGCAGAATGCCCTTATAGCTGACGTCCACGACCCCGCGGGCGTCATACAGCTTAAAGCGCACGTCGAGGGTTTGCGGGTCGCGCTGCAGAGAGCCCGGCTGAACGTAGCCCCCCACCCGCAGGCGCTGCCCGGTATGCGGCAGTGCCCGGGTTTCGGTTTTGCCGTAGATAATTTCCCCCGGGGTGTAGAACAGATCGATATTGCTGCTCAGGGCGTATAGCGTCAGGCTGACGGTCAGCCCGAGGCCGGCGAGCACCGCCAGCACGATATACAGCCGGGTTTTACGACGCGCTTGCATCCGCGGCCTCCTTGTCGTGTTCGCGGGCGGCAGCGATCCGCCGCTCGCGCGCCTGCTGGCGTCGTACCTCATGGAACAGCGCCCGCCGCGCCCACAGGGTATGCACCGTCAGCAGGCCAAAGGCGGCGACCGCCACGGCCACCGCCAGCCAGACGTACACGGCATAGCCGCCCATATTCAGGAAGGCGGCGAAAGACGAAAAGGCGGGGCTCATCGGGCAGCTCCTTTATTCACCAGCGCCACCACCCACGGTCGACGGCGCTCCAGCTGCAGGATCAGGTTACGCAGGCGCATCAGGGTCAGCGTGACCGACAGCATGAGGAAGGCAAAGATGCAGATCCGCAGCGGCAGACGCATGCTTGGGTCGATGGTTTGCTGCAGGTTGGTCGAGCCCTGGTGCAGGGTGTTCCACCAGTAGACCGAGTAATGAATGATGGGCAGATTGACCACCCCGACCAGGACGAGGATCCCCGCCGCGCGCCCGGCCAGCCGCCGGTCGTCAAAGGCGTGCCACAGGGCGATGACCCCGGCGTAAAGAAACAGCAGCACCAGCTCTGAGGTCAGGCGGGCGTCCCAGATCCACCAGGTCCCCCACATCGGCTTACCCCATGCCGCGCCGCTGACCAGTGCCACCAGGGTGCAGACCGCCCCCACCGGCGCCAGGGCGGCGATCGCCAGGTCGGCCATTTTGATCTGCCAGACCACCCCGATGAAGGCCGCGACGGCCATCGCCAGGTACAGCCCCATCGACCACATCGCCGCCGGGACGTGAAGGTACATGATCCGATAGCTTTCCCCCTGCTGATAGTCCGCGGGGGCGAAGCCAAAGCCCCACCCCAGGCCGATGACCAGCAACAGCGCGCTCAACGCCGCCAGCCAGGGGATCCAGCATCCGCACAGACGGTACAGCCGCTCGGGGATCGCCAGTTGATGTAACGCTTTCCACATAGACGCTTACTCACACGGTTATGATGGCCGCGCCCGCAGGCGCAGCGAATTATTGCACGGTCAGCCGCAGCGCGGCGGCGGTGGCGAACGGACACAGGGTGGCGCTGGCGGTTAAAAACGCCGCCAGCATCGCCAGATAGCCGCTGACCGGGAGCCCAGCGGCCGCCGCCTGGCAGGCCGCGGTGGCGAAAATCAGCAGCGGCACCGCCAGCGGCAGCACCAGCAGGCTCAGCAGGACGCCGCCGCGCTTCAGCCCGACCGTCAGGCCAACCCCCACCGCGCCGAGAAAACTGAGCGTCGGGGTGCCGAGCAGCAAGGTCAGCGCCAGCACGCCGGCATCGTGCAGACTCATCCCCAGCAGCAGCGCCGCCAGCGGCGAGACGATCAGCAGCGGCAGGCCGCTCATCATCCAGTGGGCAACCACCTTCACCAGCACAACCGCCACCAGCGGCGTCGGCAGGAGCATCAGTTGCTCCAGGGAACCGTCCTGCCAGTCGTCGCGAAACAACCGATCCATCACCAGCAGCGCCGCCAGCAGCGCGGCGACCCACACCACGCCCGGCGCAATCTGCGCCAGCAGCTGTGGCGCGGCGCCGACGCCGAACGGAAACAGGGTGATGACGATCAGAAAGAACCAGAGCGGATTGAGGATCTCCGCCCCGCTGCGCCAGGCCAGGCGCAGTTCCCGGGCCAACAGCGCTCGCATCATTGCCCGCCTCCCGCGTCGCCGCCGAGGCGCAGGGTGCGCAACGGACAGCGCAGCGGCCGCAGCGGCTGATGAGTCGTGAGGATCGCGCTTCCCCCCTGCCGGGCGTGCTGCTCCAGGCGGCGGGTCAGGGTTTCCATCGCCGTGGCGTCGAGCGCGGTGAACGGCTCATCGAGGATCCACAGCGGCGCGTCGGTTAACCACGGGCGGGTCAGCGCCACCCGCCGCTGCTGCCCGGCGGAGAGCTGGCTCAAGGGGAGGTCTTCATAGCCCGCCAGGCCGACGGCGGCGAGGGCGCTTTCCCGCTGCTGAAGGCGGCTGGATGGAAAGAAGAAACGCAGGTTTTCATCGGCGGTCAGCGCCGCGTTGACGCCGGGTTTATGGCCCAGCCACAGCAACTGACGATGAAATGACTCCCGGACCTTCGCCAGCGGCTGCCCCTGCCAGCTCACCACCCCGCTTTCCGGGCGCGCCAGGCCGCAAAGGATCCGCAGCAGCGAGGTTTTCCCCGCGCCGTTATCACCGGCGACCTGCAGCAGCTCGCCGGCAGCGAGGGACAGCGTCAGCGCCGCAAATAGCGGTCGATCGTCAACGATGCAGGTCAGTCGCTCTGCATGCAGCATGAAGGCAAACTCCTTGATTCAGACAGTATTTTACGTCCTGGCTAAGTATGGGTTGCGCAGCGTGGGCGACGCAACCCTGACGATTACTGTCCGGCCCCCGGCAGCTTCGAGATATCGGCGTTGCCTAACGCCTTCTCATCGTGCGCTGCGGTCTCCTTACGCACCTTCGCCACATCGCTGGCGCTGACCGCCGGCGCATTGTTGCCCCAACTGGTGCGGATGAAGTTGACCACATCCGCCACCTGCTGGTCGTCCAGACGCCAGCCGAACGACGGCATGGTCAGGTTGGAGACCGCATCTTTCACCGCCGGCGTGGTGCTCCCGGTCAGAACGATATGGATAAGCGAAGTGGCATCTTCGGTCTGTACCACCGGGTTGCCCTTCAGCGACGGGAAGGCGCGTTTATAGCCCGCGCCGTCGGTGCGGTGGCAGGCGGCGCAGTTATCAACGTACAGCGCGGCGCCGGTTTTACTGTCGTTACCCTTCCACAGATCTTTCGCCACGCTGTCTTCCACCGGGGCTGGGGTCTGTTTGCCGCCGCGCGGCGGGAGCGACTTCAGATAGCGGGCGATGGCGGTGATGTCGTCATCAGAAAGATACTGCAGACTGTGCTCCACCACATCGCTCATGCCGCCGAAGACCACCGATTTATCGTTGCGTCCGGTTTTCAGGAACTCGGCCAGCTCAGCCTCGCTCCAGGTCCCCAGACCGTCGCGGTTTTCGCCGCGCAGGCTGGAGGCGACCCAGCCGTCAATCGGCGCATTGCTGCCCGCCAGGTAATCATCGCCTTCGCTTTCGCTGAGCGCTTTTTCCTGCATCGTCAGACTGCGCGGGGTATGGCAGGCGCCGCAGTGGCCCAGGCCTTCCACCAGATAGCGGCCGCGCTCCAGCACCGGGTCAACCTGCGGGTTGGCGACAAAGTCGCTCGGCGTCGGGGCGAAGATGCCGCGCCAGAACGCCAGCGGCCAGCGCATCGACAGCGGCCACGGGATGTCGGTGTCCTTGTTGGCGGCATTTACCGGTTCCACGCCATGCATAAAGTAGGCGTACATGGCGCGCATGTCCGCTTCACTGATCCGCGCGAACGAGGGATACGGCATCGCCGGATAGAGCGTGGAACCGTCTTTCCGCACGCCCTTGCGCACCGCGTCGTCGAACTCTTCGAAGGTGTACCCGCCGATGCCGTGTTCTTTATCCGGCGTGATATTGGTGGAGTAGATGGTGCCGATCGGCGTCTCCATCGGCAGACCGCCGGCGAAAGGTTTCCCCGTTTTGCCGTTGGTGTGGCAGGCGACACAGTCCCCCGCCCGCGCCAGATACTCCCCCTGCTTAATCAGATTGCTGTCCGCAGGCGCCTCTTCGGCAAAAGCCGCGCAGCTCAATGCCCCAAGCACCAGGGCCGATAACCATTGCATTTTCATCATCTGCCTTCCTTTATGCCTGCACCAGGGGACCCGGATTTTTCAGATACTGCTCACGGATCGCCTTCGCTGACCAGTAGGCCAGCGCGGCCACCGTGCCGGTTGGGTTGTAGCCCAGCCCCTGCGGGAACGCGGAGGCGCCGATGACGAAGACGTTATGCACGTCCCAGCTTTGCAGATAACGGTTCACGGCGCTGGTTTTCGGATCTTCCCCCATTACCGCCCCGCCGTTCATATGGGTGGTCTGGTAGGTGGTGGTATCAAAGTGGCTGTTGGCGTTTTTCGGGCTGCCGAGGATATATTTCGGCTTCATCGCTTTGGCGATCGGCGCCATCTTATCGAACATAAACTGCGCCATCTTGATGTCGTTTTCCTGCCAGTCGAAGGTCATGCGCAGCAGCGGCTGGCCGAAGACGTTTTTGTAGTTCGGATCAAGATCGAGGTAGTTCTGCCGATAGGACTGGTGCGCGCCGTGGGCATCCATCGACAGGTGATGGGTGTAGGTATCGGCAACCGCCGCTTTCCACTTGCTGCCCCACGCCGGGGTGCCCGGCGGTACCGGGAAACCGGAGATGGGCTTGGTCCCGGCCTGGTTGACCCAGAATGGCGAACCGCCCACAAAGCCCGCCGCGCCGTGGTCGAAGTTGTCGGCGTTGAAGTCGTCGACCCCGACGCCGTTGCCGCCCGCGCCGATAAACGGGTTGGTATAGGTGTCTTTGTCGAAAATGGCCTTGATGGTGGTCATGTTCTGATAGGCGAAGTTACGCCCCACCACCCCTTCGCCGGTCTCCGGATTGTACGGTTTGCCGATCCCGGAGAGCAGCATCAGGTGCACGTTGTGGAACTGGAAGGCGCCGATAATCACCAGGTCCGCCGGCTGTTCCATTTCGCGCCCCTGGCCGTCGACGTAGGTCACGCCGGTGGCGCGGGATTTGTCGTCGGTCAGGTTGACCTTCAGCACGTTGGCGTTGGTCCGCAGCTCAAAGCGTTTTTCCTGGCGCAGCGCCGGCAGGATGTTCACGTTCGGCGAGGCTTTGGAGTACATGTAGCAGGCGTAGCCGCTGCAGAAACCGCAGAAGTTACACGGGCCCATCTGCGCGCCGTAGGGGTTGGTATAGGAGTCGGAAGTGTTGGCCGACGGCAGGTTATAGGGGTGATACCCCACTTCCAGCGCCGCTTTTTCAAACAGCTGCGCCGACCAGGTGTTTTTCTGCGCCGGCAGCGGGAAGTCGTCTGAGCGGTCCGGGGCGAAGGCGTTGCCGCCGCGGCCTTTGCCGACGACCTTGCCTTTGATCGACCAGGCGGTCCCGGAGGTGCCGAACACTTTTTCCGCTTTATCGAAGAAGGGTTCCAGCTCGTCGTAGGTGACACCGAAATCCTGGATGATCATATCCTGGGGAATGAAGTTTTTGCCGTAGCGTTCTTCATAGTGGCTGCGCATCCGCAGTTCGATGGGATCGACGCGGAAATGGACGCCGGACCAGTGCAGCCCGGCACCGCCCACGCCGGTACCCGGCAGGAAGGCCGCCAGCTGGCGATACGGCACCGCCTGCTGGCTGGTGTTATGCCGGATGGTGACAGTGCTTTTCGACAGATCCTGGAACAGCTTGCGGCGGATGTTGTAGGTCAGCTCGTCAATCACCTGCGGATAGGCGCCATCCGGCCAGGTGTCGCGCATCGGGCCGCGCTCCAGCGCGACGACGTTGAGCCCGGCTTCGGTCAGCTCTTTGGCCATGATTGCCCCAACCCAGCCGAAGCCGACGATCGCGACATCGGTTTTTTTCAATACGGTGGCCATAATTACGCCCTCTCCCCATTAATTGATACCGGCGGGAAGGGGTAGCGTTCGCCCCGTTCAACCCAGTCCATAAAGTCGGCGCGCGCGCCGGGAAAATTAATCAGCGTCCAGCCGACCATGCCTTTATTGCCGCCATGGATGGGGTCGCTGAAGAACCCTTCGCGGGTGTTCTGTAGCAGATAGGTGAAGAACAGCGAGGCCGGCAGCTGTTTGAACTCGGCTTTGCCGGATTCCCACAGGCCGAGCGCCTCGTCCTGCTGCTCGCTGCTCAGTTCAGCGAAGGTTTTATGATATTTGTCCTGGCACCACGCCTCGGCATCAGCGATCCCGAGGTTATAGATCTGTTTAGGCACCAGCGGCAGCTGATAACCCATCTCTTTCGGCACGTCGGGGTTGAAGGGCCCCTGCATATACCAGATGGAGCCGGTGGCGTAGGGGGTATTGAGCTGGCGGTCGATAAACTCCGGGACGCCGGCCTCTTTGGCGCCGGGACCGAGTTCATCCGCCGGGATTAAGCGAGCGACGGCGGCGTTGATAAACGCCCACTCACGATCGTTGAAGAACTGCGGCTTCCAGTCGCTGGCCGCCGCCGTGTTCCCGGAAGCAGGCTCAGACGCGGGGGCCGCCTGCGCGGTCGCGCTGGTGGCCACGCCAATGGCCCCTGCTCCCGCGCCGCCGATCACCACCGTCGGGATCAGCGCCATCGATTTCACCAGGAAATCACGCCTGGAATTGTTGGTTTTCTCGCTCGACATCATCACATTCCTGTCATTGAAAATTACTGTTTTTGTCGCAGACAAACCCAGTGAATGTCGTGCTGGAACCGATACCATTGCGCTTTCAAACCGCTTAGCGTCTGGCCCGGCCCGGCAAGTCGGATAAAACATCGCCAGAGGCGATATCATTTATAGGGTTATCGTTTGGATAGTAGACGATTCTCAACGAAACGCGGGAAATCGGAGAGAAATTCACCGGAATGTCATCGTGAGAAGGGTGCTGCCATAACCTTGAGGCGGTAAACCAGCGGCATTCACACCGCGCTGAGCTTACCCATGCGCCATAAAAGAGTGACTTGTATCACAAATGTTATTTTTTGTTTATGGTACATGGCAGATTAAACGTCTGTAAATACTCGTATTAGGAATAATTAAACATTTTGAGCTGTTAAAAAAGTTAATAACCGTTGTTAACTATTTTGCATCTATTTCCCGGCTAACGCGTTCAGCTGGCGATCCCCATCCACAGGAGAAGAGAAGATATGTTCGATCATGTGAAATTCGGCGCTAGCGACTATGCCGCCAGCAAAACGTTCTTTTTACAGGCCCTGGCCCCGCTTGGCGTAACGCTGGTTGGCGAAGGCGAGCCGAGCTACGGCGCAGAGCTGGCTGGCAGCGGCGATGTCTCTCTATGCCTCTATCAAAGTACGGAAAAACCGGCGCCGCTGCACATTGCCTTTCGCGCCGACAGCCGCGAGCAGGTCGATGCCTTCTGGCAGGCGGCGCTGGCCGCCGGAGGAAAGGACAACGGCGCGCCGGGGTTACGGCCAAACTACCACGCCAGTTACTACGCCGCCTTTGTGATTGCGCCAGACGGGCACAATATTGAAGCCGTGTGCCATCTGGCGGGGTAAGCCGAGCGGAAAAAAATTCCCACGTCCGTGGGAAACGCTGAAGGTATGGATGTCTCGGATTCAGCTGACCGGCTCAATAAGGGCGGACAACAGTCCGGTGAAGTTGGTATGTGACTCAATGACATAATCCGAGGAGACTTTATCGCGGATTTCGAAACGGTCATCTGTGAAGCTGTAGACAATCACGGACATGCCCTCTTCACCAATCACTACTTTGTCATTGAGGTTCGGATCGACATAGATTTCGTTAATACGCGTATCAAAGTTTCGAACAAAGATATTCGACCATGCAGGTTCACCGTTCTCTGCCTGCACCAGGCTGTACAATGTCATGCCATTGTACTCACCTCCATCCATAATATTGAACATATCCGCGTAGTCCGGCCGACTAATCAATAGTCGTTGAATATCCTCATAGACCCTTCTTTTCTTGTCCTCCCATTCAACAGGCGCGACTTTGTGCATTAAATCTGCCATGACATCTGGGTCTACAGGGTCGGCTACGGGATAATTACCTTCCACCATCAGCGACTTCAGGTTACCAATCGTGAAATAGCGCTTTAGCTGGGCGGGGAATAAAACTGGCATTGCGATTGTTTTTCCTTTCTCGTCGCAAAACTCGACCAGATAGCCAGTTGTTGGCGTATTAAAAACCATCACAATCGTACCAAGCGTTCCTTTTACCAGCCCTTCATTCGGTAAATCCTCACCTAAAACCACAACGTCTAATTCGGCTCTTTTCATTTTAATTTCCTTATCAAACGAAAACAGGCCCCACACGTGTGGGGAAGACCCGAACAGGGAAGCGGAGAGTTTTTCTTTTTTAGACACACCCCCACACACGTGGGGAAGACAGTCCATATACTCTGACAAAACCATGCTTAACAGAAACACCCCCACGCATGTGGGGAAGACGTCACGTATATGCGCCTGCTAGATGATGCTGAAGAAACACCCCCACGCATGTGGGGAAGACACCAGCATATTGTGTTTAGCGGCGTATTAAAACGCCAGATTTACGATAATTGCACTCCGCAGGGTTTCCGCATCAGCATCAACATTTATCAAACGAAAAAGTATGTCCCCATATCACCACCGTCGACTTGCTGCTGACCAGGACCGATATACCCTACTGGCCTGCCCGCCCCGCAGCCAGGCGCAAAACGCTTTTGTCATACCCAGAACGTAGCGCGACGTACTGATGCTTGCCTTCCGTGGCTTCGCGTAGTTACCGCTGCGGAAAAATCCACACATCCTCCGCCGGGAGCGTCAGATGGCAGTGTTCGGCATCGCGCAGCGCCGTTCCGTAGGCGCGCAGCGGAAAGTCGTCGCCTTCGGTACGGAACAGGTACTCCCAGCGGTCGCCGAGGTACATGCTGGTCAGCAGCGGGAGCTGGAGGCTATTATCCTGCGCTGCGCCGTCGAGACGCAGGCGCTCGACGCGGATCACCGCCGTCGCCGGCTGGCCAACGCTGACCCCCTCGCCCGCTCGACCCCACAGCGTCCAGCTGGCGCCTTCAACCCTCGCACGACCGTTTTCCAGCGCCGTCACCTTACCGTGCAGACGGTTATTGCTGCCCATAAACTCGGCGGCGAACAGCGTCGCCGGGCTGCCGTACATCTCCTGCGGCGTCCCCTGCTGCTCAATGACGCCATTGTTCAGCAGCAGAATACGATCGGAGATGGCCATTGCTTCATTCTGATCGTGGGTGACCATCAGCGCCGACAGGCCCAGCTTGATGATCAGCTCGCGCAGAAACACCCGCGCCTCTTCGCGCAGTTTGGCATCAAGGTTGGAGAGCGGTTCATCCAGCAGGATCACCGGCGGGTTGTAGACCAGCGCCCGGCCGATGGCCACCCGCTGCTGCTGGCCACCGGAGAGCTGGTGCGGATGGCGGTTGCCGAGGTGCCCCAGCCCCAGCTGATCCAGTACGCGCTGCACCCGCTCTTTTATCTCCCCGGCGGCGACTTTACGCAGCTTCAGCGGATAGGCCACGTTGTCGAACACCGTTTTGTGCGGCCACAGGGCATAGGACTGGAAGACCAGGCCCAGGTTACGCTCTTCGGCCGGGATCTCGCTGCGCGGCGTGCCGTCGTACACCGTACGGTTGCCGATGGCGATCCGTCCGCTCGTCGGTTTTTCCAGCCCGGCCACCGCCCGCAGCAGCGTGGTTTTGCCGCTTCCCGACGGCCCCAGCAGCGACACCACCTCTCCCCGGCCAAGCGTCATGGACACCCCCTTCAGCACCGGGTTGTCGCCATAGGTGAGATGCAGATTTTCTACCGATAACTCAATCATGTAATTTCACTCCAAAGCGCAGGGCGATACCAAGGCCAATCACCACCAGCAGAATATTGATAAAGGAGAGCGCCGCGACGATATCGATGGCCCCCGCCGCCCACAGCGACACCAGCATCGAGCCGATGGTTTCGGTACCCGGCGACAGCAGATAGACGCCGGTGGAATACTCACGCTCAAAGATAAGGAACATCAGCAGCCAGGAGCCAATCAGCCCATAGCGCGACAGCGGGACAGTCACGTGGCGGGTGATCTGCCCCCGGGAAGCGCCGGTGCTGCGCGCCGCCTCCTCCAGCTCCGGGCCCACCTGCAGCAGCGTCGAAGAGATGAGCCGCAGGCCGTAAGCCATCCATACCACGGTGTAGGCCAGCCAGACGCTGAAGATGGTGTTGCGCAGCGCGCGCAACTGCACGATAAGGTGCTCCCGCAGCCAGTCGGCCACCGGCAGCGCCGAGAGCCAGCCGTGCTTCAGCGACTGATCGAGCCACATCGGCACAAACAGGAACACCCACAGAAAGGCCAGCCCGGCCAGCAGCCCCGGGACCGCGCGCGGGACCAGCACGCTGTAGTCAAGAAAGCGGGTGACGTTGTCCGCTTTGCGGTGCATGGCGATACCGACAAACAGATAGCAGATCACCGCCAGCGCGCCGCCGACGATGCCGATAGCCATCGAGTTGACGATCGCCCGCAGCAGGTTGGGCTGCTGCCAGATATTGTGGAACGTCGTCAGCGACAGCTCATCCCACAGCGACACCCCGACGCCCCAGTTGGAGATAAAAGCGCGCAGCGCCACGCCGAGCAGCGGCACGCCGATGGTCACCGTCAGCCAGGCCACCACTACCGCCCCGGCCACCCAGCGCCATTTGCCCAGCGGCAGCGCCCGCGCCTGCGACGCCTTGCCCTTCATGGTGACAAAACGGTTGGCGGTGCGCATCAGCCGCCGCTGGAGCATCACCAGCGGGATGGTGATGCAGATCAGCACCACCGCCACCGCCGCCATCAGATGGTAGGAGGGGGTGCCGAGCTTGTTGGTCAGCTTATAGAGATAGGTCGCCAGCACCATGTTGCCCTCAGGGTCGCCCAGCACCAGCATCAGACCGAAAACCTCCAGACCGAGGAAGAAGAGCAGCACGCAGGCGTAAAGGATGGATGGCCGCACCATCGGCAGACTCACCGAGGTCATCACCTGCAGCGGGGTAGCGCCGACGGTGCGCGCCGCCTCTTCCACGTCGGAACCGACGCTGCGCAGCGCCGAAGAGATATAAAGATAGGCGTGCGGAACGTGGGTTAAGCCGGCGATGACCACAATGCTGAACATCGAGTAGATATTCCACGGCACAAAGCCGATCAGCTGCTGCGCCCACTGGGAAAAGAAGCCTACCGGCCCGGCGGCCACCACGTAGCCAAAGCCCAGCACCATCGGCGAGACGAAGATCGGCACCAGGATCAGCGGCTCAATGATCCGCCGGCCGGGTAAATCGGTGCGCACCATCAGAAACGCCAAAATACCGCCCAGCGGAATGGCAATAATCACCAGGCCAAAGGCCAGAATAAAGCCTGACCTTAACGCCAGATAAAAATCCGGGTCGGTAAAAATAAAGGCAAACGCTTCCAGACTCCAGGATTTGGAGCGGGAAAAGAATGGCGCGGAGAGAAAACTCTGCACCACAATAAATAACAACGGGACGTAAATCACCAGCGCCGTGATGCACACCACCACGCCGCGCGGCAGCCCCTGCCACTTTCTGCGTAATACATTCATGGTTCATCCCTTTGGTCAGGAGAAAAAACCCGCCGGGTGTGAATAAGGGGCATCGGCGATGCCCCGAAGGAGGATTATTTCGCGGCGGCGCTGCGCCATTGTTTAATAAACTGCAGACGTTTTTGCGGCTGTAAATAATCGAGCAGCGTTTCGTTGACCGGGATCGGTTTTAACGCTTTGCCCAACAGCGCGGTCATACCATCGATATCATTTTTACCTTCAATATCGCGACGAATAGAGGGAATATCCGCCTGGCTGGCGAGGATCTGCTGGCCTTTTTCCGACAAGACATAATCCAGCCACAATTTCGCTGCATTGGGATGTTCGCTCTCCTGGCTAATAAACGAGACGCGGGAGAGCACCAGCACGTAATCTTTCGGATAGGCGATGCCTAAAGAGGGATCGTTTTTCGCCCGTGCTTCGGCATAGGAACCAAGAATGTTATAGCCGATCAGGTTTTCGCCAGAGGAGACGCGCTCCATCATCGTGCCGGTGGAAGACTGCACTGTCAGACCGCCTTTAGCGATATTCGCCAGGTCGGCAAAATAGTTCGCGTCGGCCTGGCTGTCCTGCACCGCCAGCATAAAGCCGAGGCCCGATTTTTCGATATCGTAGGTGGTGACTTTGCCTTTAAATTTATCGGCCTGGCTGGCGATCAGTTTTGCCAGCGCGGTATGCGAATCCGGAACCTCATTCTGCGGGATCAGCCGTTTGTTATAGATAAACACCACCGGCTCGTAGGTGGTGCCATAGGCTTTCTGCTGCCAGACCGCCCAGTCGGGTAATTGCTTCACCTCCGGCGAGGCATATTGTTCCGCGTATTCGGTAGCTAATTTCAGCGCGGTATCCATCGACGAGCTCCACACCACGTCCCCGCTGCCGCCCCCGGCGGCCTGCTCGCTGATATAGCGGTTATACAGCTCGGTGCTGTTCATGTCGTTATATTCGACTTTAACGCCCGGATATTGCGCTTCAAATCCTTTAATTAACGGCCCGGCCGCTTTGGTATCGGTGGTGGAATAGATAACCACCTTGCCCTCTTTTACGGCGGCATCCACCGTTTTTTGATAATCCGCGGGATAGCCCGCAGGCACCTCCGCCCAGGCGGCACAGGCGAAAACGGCCGTCAGTGAAACCACTAAACCACTTATTTTCTTATACATGATACCAACCTTTAATCATCAATTAATAAACACAAATTTAACATATAGTGGTATCAGCTCCCCTTGCAACGCCGGGGATGGCTTTTTTCTGGCTTTTGTGACACTGGCAGAATTTAAAAATGTGGTGTTTATGGCGTTAATTAAAACGCGATCCCGGCCCCGTTTTTTATCGCCTGTCGCCTGACTCAGACGCAGTGACGTTCCGCCGGAAGCCCCCGCCCTTGACCTTCTGCGCCGGGCGGCGCAGCATAAAACGGCAAACATAACAAAATAACAACAGACTACAGGAGAGAATCAGTGCCTACAGGACACCGCTTTCTGGCGACGGATCTGCATCAGTTTGTCGTCTCACTGTTTACCCATCTCGGCAGTACCCCAGGGGAAGCCACCCTCGTCGCAGACCATCTGATCGCCGCCAATCTTGCCGGGCATGACTCCCACGGCGTCGGGATGATCCCAAGCTACGTGAAATCCCACGCCGGTGGTTTTCTGCAGCTCAACCGCCACGCCACGGTGACCAAAGACGCCGGCGCCGTGGTCACCCTCGACGGCAACGCCGGCTTCGGCCAGGTGGTCGCCCACGAAGCGATGCAGTTAGGCATTGAAAAGGCGAAGCAGCATGGTATGGCGGCAATCGCCCTGCGCAATGCGCATCACGTCGGGCGCATCGGCTACTGGGCCGAGCAGTGCGCCGCCGCCGGGCTGATCTCCATTCACTTCGTCAGCGTGATTGGCGACCCGATGGTCGCCCCGTTCCGCGGGAAGGACAGCCGCTTCGGCACTAACCCGCTGTGCGTGGTGTTCCCCCGCGAGGGCCATCCGCCGCTGCTGCTGGACTACGCCACCAGCGCCATCGCCTTTGGTAAAACCCGCGTCGCCTGGCATAAAGGCGAAGCCGTGGCCCCCGGCTGCCTGATCGACGCCAAAGGGCTCCCCACCACCGACCCGGCGGTGATGCAGACTTCGCCGCTGGGCGCCCTGCTCACCTTCGCCCAGCACAAAGGCTATGCCCTGGCGACGCTGTGCGAAGTGCTCGGCGGCGCGCTCTCCGGGGGGCAAACCACCCATCAGGAGAGCCTGCAGACCAGCGTTGACGCCATCTTTAACTGCATGACCACGGTGATCCTGCGCCCGGACGCGTTCGATGCCCCGGACAGCCAGGCGCAGACGGAGGCCTTTATCGCATGGTGTAAACAGTCGCCGCACGATGCCGATGCCCCGGTGCTGGCGCCCGGCGAATGGGAGGCTGCCAACCGCGAAGCGCGGCTGGCGCAGGGGATCCCGCTGGATGCCGGCAGCTGGCAGGCTATCTGCGCCGCCGCGCGCGACGTCGGCCTGAGCGAATCGCACTTCGACCGGTGCCGCCCTCTCGCCTAGCCACGTTTACCCCCGCAGAGCGTCTGACGTCGGCGCTCTGCGTCATCGTCATTAGTGACGAGGTCACGTTCCCGTCATCGCACCATTTTAATTTTCACATGTAAATCAACAAATTAAATTCTGGCACAAGACCTGCATAGCGCAGCAGGCCTGCGTCTGCATCACGACCAGGCGTTACCGCGATCGTTGCCCGTCGGGCCCGGCGCGACAGCGATCCTCTGTTCACTGTTAACAGGTCTGTTACTGATGAAAAAAATCACGAGCGTGTGCCCCTACTGCGGGGCGGGTTGCAAACTTAAACTGGTTGTCGACAACAATAAAATCATTCGCGCGGAAGCCGCCGACGGCGTCACCAACCAGAACCAGCTGTGTCTGAAAGGCTACTACGGCTGGGATTTTCTTAACGATACGCAGCTCCTGACGCCCCGTCTCAAACAACCGATGATCCGCTACCAGAAAGGCGGCGCCTTCACGCCGGTCAGCTGGCAGGAGGCGATTCGCTATACCGCCAGCAAGCTCAGGGAGATCAAAGAGAAGCATGGCCCGCGCGCCATCATGACCACCGGCTCCTCGCGCGGCACCGGCAACGAAACCAACTATGTGATGCAAAAGTTCGCCCGCGCGGTGCTCAACACCAATAACGTCGACTGCTGCGCCCGCGTCTGCCACGGCCCCTCTGTCGCCGGGCTGCAGCAGGCGCTGGGCAACGGGGCGATGAGCAACTCGATCAGCGACATCGAAAACTCGAAATGCCTGCTGGTCTTTGGCTACAACTGCGCCGACTCCCATCCAATCGTCGCCCGCCGGGTGATCAAAGCCCGGGAAAACGGCGCCAAAATCATCGTCTGCGATCCGCGGCGCATTGAAACCGCGCGCATTGCCGACCGTCATCTGCAGCTCAACAACGGCAGCAACATGGCGCTGGTGAATGCCTTCGGCTATGTACTGCTGGAGGAGGAGCTGTACAACAAAGCCTATGTCGAACGCTATACCGAAGGGCTGGATGCTTACCGCGAAGCGGTGAAGGATTATGCCCCGGAAGCGGTGGAAGCGATTGTCGGGGTCAGCGCGCAGGCGATCCGTGAGGCGATGCGCATCTTCGCCGCCGCCCCTTCCGCCACTATTATGTGGGGCATGGGCGTCACCCAGTTTGGCCAGGCGGTGGACGTGGTGCGCGGTCTGGCAAGCCTGGCGCTGCTCACCGGCAACCTGGGGCGGGCGAACGTCGGCGTGGGGCCGGTCCGCGGGCAAAACAACGTGCAGGGCGCCTGCGATATGGGCGTGCTGCCGAACCTGTTCCCGGGTTATCAGGAGGTCACCGACCCCGCCGTGCGGGAGAAATTCGCCGCCGCCTGGGGTGTCGACCCGGCGCTGATGGATGACCAGGTCGGCACCCGCATCACCGAGGTGCCGCATAAAGCGCTGACTGGCGAGATCAAAGCCTACTACATCATGGGTGAAGATCCGCTGCAGACTGAAGCCGACCTCGGCCTGGTGCGCAAAGGCATCGAGGCGCTGGACTTTGTGGTGGTGCAGGACATCTTCATGACCAAAACGGCGGAAATTGCCGATGTCCTGCTGCCGGCCACCTCCTGGGGCGAGCACGGCGGCGTATTCACCTGCGCCGACCGTGGGTTCCAGCGGTTTGAACAGGCGATCCCTCCGGCGGGGAATGTGAAGCGCGACTGGGAGATCATTAGCCTGCTGGCCAGCGAAATGGGTTATCCGATGCACTATGAGAACAACCAGCAGATCTGGGACGAGATGCGCGAACTCTGCCCGCTGTTCTACGGCGTGACCTGGGAGAAAATGGGCGATATGGGCCATGTCCAGTGGCCATGCCCGACCCTCGACCACCCCGGCACGCCGTGGCTGTATAAAGACAACCGCTTCGATACCCCATCGGGCAAAGGACAGCTGTTCGCCACCGCCTGGCGCGCGCCGGCGGAGCGCCCGGATGACGAGTGGCCGCTGGTGCTCTGCACCGTGCGGGAGGTGGGGCATTACTCCTGCCGCTCAATGACCGGCAACTGTGCCGCGCTGCAGTCGCTGGCCGACGAGCCGGGACGGGTGCAGATGAATCCGTTGGATGCGCAACGACTGGGGATCGCTGACAAACAGCTGGTGTGGGTCAGCTCCCGACGCGGGAAGGTGATCACCCGCGCCGACCTTAGCGATCGCATCAATCCGGGGGCGGTCTATATGACCTATCAGTGGTGGGTGGGCGCCTGCAATGAGCTGACCCAGGATAACCTCGATCCGATCTCCAAAACACCGGAAACCAAATACTGTGCGGTGAAAGTGGAAGCGATAGCCGACCAGCAATGGGCGGAGCGCTACGCCTGGACGGCCTACAGCGATATGAAGGCGCGACTGAAAGCCGCCGCCGACGTCTGACCTCAGGGAGCGCGCCGCGCTCCCGCTGCCGGTGGGTTACGCCGCCGGCAGCTGTTTCTCCACCAGCGCCACCCACATGGCCACCCCGGGACTAATCAGCGCATCGTTAAAGTCATAGCTGGCGTTATGCAGCGGCTTCGACGGGGTTTCGCCGTCGGTGCCTATCCAGAAATAGGCTCCCGGACAGGCCTCCAGCATGCAGGCAAAATCTTCGGAGGCCATCGACGGCGCCTGGTTCCAGCGCACCGCTTCCGCGCCGAGGGTGGCGATGGCCACCTCGCGCACCTGCTGCGCCTGCTGCGCATGGTTTTTGGTCACCGGATAGCCCGGGAACCAGCTAATCTCACCCTGCACATCGGACACCTGCGGCTGGGTCGCCACATAGCTTTCGATAAGCTCACGCACGCGGGCGCGAACGCGATTGCTCAGGCAGCGGAAGGTACCGCGCAGCACCACGGTGTCCGGCAGGACGTTGATCGCCTCGCCGCCGTTTATCTGGGTGATACTGACCACCGCGGAATCCTGCGGCGACAGGCGGCGGGAAGGAATGGTCTGCAGCGCCATAATCAGCTGCGCCGCCGCGACGATCGGATCGGCCCCGCTCTCCGGCATCGCCGCATGACAGCTCTTTCCGCGCAGGGTGATCTCGAAGGCGTCCAGCGAGGCCATCATCGCGCCATCGCTGAGCGCCACTTCACCAAGGGGGATCCCCGGCCAGTTATGCAGCGCGTAGATGGCGTCCATCGGGAAGCGCTCGAACAACCCCTCTTCCACCATTTTGCGCGCGCCGCCGAGGTTCTCTTCCGCCGGCTGGAAGACAAAGTGGACGGTGCCGCTGAACTGGCGGGTCTGCGCCAGATGGGCGGCCGCCGCCAGCAGCATCGCGGTGTGACCATCGTGGCCGCAGGCGTGCATCACCCCGGGACGGCGCGAGCGATAGCTGACGCTCCCCAGCTCGGTGATCGGCAGGGCGTCCATATCGGCGCGCAGGCCGATGACCGGCCCGGGACCGTTTTCCAGCGTCGCCACGACGCCGGTGCCGGCCAGCCCGCGGTGTACCTGCAGCCCAAACGAGGCCAGCAGCTCCGCAACGCGGCGCGAGGTCTCCTGCTCCTGATATCCGAGCTCAGGCGCGGCGTGAAATTCACGTCGCCAGCCAACGGCTTCGGCGATCAGTGACGGCGATACGGCCATGTATTACTCCTTTCCTGCATAGCGTAATGCTGAATAATCGGTCATGCGTCGCGTTTTTTCCCCGTCGCTCACCGACGTCGGGTCGCTGCCGCTCCCTCCGTTATATCCTGTCGTTAACACGCTGACAACGTCACGAAATGCGGCGGCGGCGCGGCGTACAGCCCTGTCGCCGCCCGGCGGTCCTTTTTTGGTAGTGATTTCAACGGTGACAACGGCCAGGCGATTAATTATTATGCAACTCAGGACGGCAATTTGCCGAAGGATCCACTACTGACCTCTCCTTCATCGGAAATAAAATGTTTAACCCAGACCAGAATCGTCTTGCTCCCACGCTGGCGATGATCATGGCCGCGTCGCTCGTGGGATTTATCACCGGCTATACGGTGCCGTTAATCAGTCTTGAGCTGGCGCAGCAGCAGATCGCGCCGCTGTACGTCGGCCTGCTGGCCGCCCTGCCGCCCGCCGGCATGATGATCTCCTCTTTCCTCTCTCCTGCGCTGTGCCGGCGCGTTGAAATGGGCGTGCTGCTGAGCGGCAGTCTGATCCTGCTGGCGCTGGCGACCATCGCCTCATGCATGACCACCGATATGACGCTGCTTTTGCTGCCGCGCCTGCTGACCGGCCTGGCCTCCGGGGTCATTATCGTGCTGGGCGAAAGCTGGATCACCGGCGGCGCGGCGGGCAGCCAGCGCGCCACCCTCACCGGCATCTACGCCTCGGCCTTTACCGGCTGCCAGCTGGCCGGGCCGTTACTGATCTCCGTCGGCCCCGCCTGGCAGGCCTCGGCGCTGATGGCGATCGTCGCGGTCACCGCCGTCTGCCTGCTGATGCTGCGCCATCTGCCCACCGGCACCCGCGAAAGCCTCGGGGAGCGCGCCAGCTGGCGCAGCCTCGGCGCTTTCCTGCCGGTACTGGCCTCCGGGGTCTTCTGCTTCGCCTTCTTCGACGCCAGCATCCTCGCCCTGCTGCCGCTGTACGGCATGGACAAAGGGCTGAATGAAGGGATGGCGGTGCTGCTGGTC
Source organism: Klebsiella sp. HMSC25G12 (assembly GCF_001807705.1). Lineage (NCBI taxonomy): Bacteria > Pseudomonadati > Pseudomonadota > Gammaproteobacteria > Enterobacterales > Enterobacteriaceae > Klebsiella > Klebsiella sp. HMSC25G12. The sequence continues at coordinate 136,651 of NZ_KV789908.1, forward strand.
ACCGTGGTGCTCACCGGGGATGCGATGTTCCAGACCCCGCTCGGCTGGCTGGCTGACCGGGTCGGCATTCGCCGCGTGCATCTGTCCTGCGCGGTAGTCTTCAGCCTGTCGCTGCTGGCCCTGCCGCTGATGCTCGGCTCGCGCATTCAGCTGATGGCCATTTGCCTGCTGCTGGGCGCCGCCGCGGGCGCGCTTTATACCCTGTCGCTGGTGCGGGCGGGGAAAACCTTCAATGGGCAGAAGCTGATTATGATTAACGCCCTGTTCGGCTTTTTCTGGTCCGCCGGCAGCGTCGCCGGGCCGGTGGTCAGCGGCATGCTGATCGGCATCACCGGCTACGATGGCCTGATCGTCACCCTGGTGGCCAGCGGCGTGCTGTTCCTGTTGATTCAATGTCTATGCAAAAACGAGAAAACCCTGCTTGCCAGTGAGCAGGAAGAGGAGATGGACGAGGCGACGGAGTCCGCACGGTAGTTTTGAGGGGCTGGCCTGGCGCCAGCCAGCCCGCTCGCCAGCAACCAGGCTGAGGTTTTACGCCATCAAACCTGCTCCAGGAGGACATCATGTTTTCATACATCATGCTTGGAACCAATGACCTGCCACGCGCCATCAAATTCTATGACCCGTTAATGGCGCTGCTGGGACACGTCAAAGCCGGCCGTAACGAACAGGGGGCGTCCTGGGGGACCTTCAACGGCAATCACACCTGTGGGCTGTGCGTGGGCGTTCCTTTTGACCAGCAGCCTGCCGGGGTGGGCAATGGAACGATGGTGGCGCTTAACGCCCGCTCCGTCGAGCATATTGCGGAACTGCATGCCCTCGCCCTGCAACTCGGCGGACGTGACGAAGGCGGTCCCGGTCACCGGCCGCAGTATGGCGACGGTTTTCACAGCGCCTACGTCCGCGATCCCGACGGCAATAAGCTGGCGTTTGTTTATTATGCGTCTGCAGATTGAATGGCTGCAGCGGAGGTGACTTTTTCAGGCGGAGGTAAGGGAGTCAGGACGGCCAACTTCGCCGTCCTTATTTCACCGAAAATGGAATAGCCAGCAGCTCAAGCACGGCGGATTTTCTGAGCCGTCGGGTTAGCTACGGTGCCGCTTAAGCACAATTCGGCGTCGCGCATACAGCGTTTCCGCCGCCAGCTGAAAATGATATTCCATCGCCTTCAGCTTTTTCGTCTTGAGCTGTTTTAGTGGAATACCCTCGATATGCCCTGTCGCGACCAACCACCGGATTTCAGCCGTACTCAGCTTGAGCTGTTTTTTCAGTATTGATAGCAGGCTGATGCGAAATGGCTGACTGACGCTGACGCGCACCGTTATCCGCTGACATGCCATCAGCGTTACCGACCATTGCTCGTGAATACGAAAATCAGGTTGCCCCGACGGCTCGGCGCGGTTGCGCTTCAGCGTCGCGAGGTCAGCGGCATAATAGTGAACCATAGCTGCATCGTTCTGCATCAGACGCTGAAGCAGTTTACGGTTTATCTTGCTGACGTGCAGCCTGGAAAACAGGGCGATATTCCAGGTGTAATCGCAGCGCGTGCATTTATAGATGCTCCAGATATCCAGCAGCTTCTTTTGCGAATTCACCCGGATGGCGCCGGAAGGCGCGAAGTCGCGTTTTACATTGCAGGCGGGGCAGCGTTTGGCAATGTGCTGATACCCCACGGGCGTGACCGTCCATGTAACTGTCATAACGTACCTTTTTTAACCCATACGAAACCGAGTCCGTTATTAACGGACCATGATTTTTGGCGTATAAAAAATAGTTAATCGCTATTTTTCAGTGGGTTAAAAAAAGATTTCCAACGTTATTTTCCTGGAGAAGTCCTCATCGGCACCCTGAGATTAACAAAGGGGTTATCGCGGGATATATGAGCCCAGTCAATGTTTGCGCGGATGATTAAAAGCTTCGTCAATACACCCAGAATGCTCAGCGGGCTGGCCTGACGCCAGCCCGCTCGGTTTACAGCACCTTGCTGAGGAACGCGGCGGTGCGTGGGTTGCTCGGCGCGCTAAAGATCTGCCCCGGCTTGCCCTCTTCCTGAATCACGCCCTGGTCGATGAAGATCACCCGGTCGGCCACTTCGCGGGCAAAGCCCATTTCATGAGTCACGATCACCATGGTCATCCCCTCGCTGGCGAGGTTTTTCATCACCTCCAGCACGTCGCCCACCAGCTCTGGATCCAGCGCCGACGTGGGCTCATCGAACAGCATAATCGACGGCTTCATCGCCAGCGCGCGGGCGATGGCTACCCGCTGCTGCTGGCCGCCGGACAGGCTCGAGGGCCAGGCGTCGCGCTTATCGCTTAAGCCCACCTTCGCCAGCAAGGCTTCCGCCAGGTCGACCGCCTGCTGGCGCGGCATATTGCGCAGATTCATCGGCGCCATAATCAGGTTTTCCAGCACCGTCATATGCGGGAACAGGTTAAAGCGCTGGAACACCATGCCGACGCTTTCGCGCATCTTGTTGAGGTCGGTGGTCCGGTCGTGGGCGGCAAAGCCGTTAACCACCACCTCGCCTTCGCTGACCGTTTCCAGGGCATTCATGCAGCGCAGGAAGGTACTTTTTCCCGAGCCGGACGGGCCGATGATGCACACCACTTCCTGCGGTTTAATATCGCAGCTAATGCCGCGCAGCACGTGGCTGTCGCCGAAGCGCTTATGTAAGTTATTAATGTGAATCACTTTTGCCAAACCTCTTTTCCAGACGGTTAACCAGCTGCGCCAGCAGGAAGGTGATCACCCAGTAGACCAGAGAGATGGTCAGGTAGGGTTCCCAGTAGGTGGCGTAGGCGCCGGAGACGGTGCGCGCGGCGTAGGCCAGATCGGCCAGGCCAATCGCCGAGGCCAGCGACGAGTCTTTGACAATGGCGATGGCGTTGTTGCCCAGCGGCGGCAGAATGCGGCGAAACGCCTGCGGCAGGATCACCTTGCGCATGGTTTTCCACCACGGCATGCCCAGCGCGCGGGAGGCCTCCATCTGCCCTTTGTCGATCGACTGGATGCCGGCGCGGAAAATCTCCGACACATAGGCTCCGGCGTTAAGGGTGATCGCCACGATGCAGGAGAGGAACGCTCCGTAGCTGGCGCGCAGCTCGCGGGCAAAGTCGGCGCTCATCAGGCCGCCGGTTACCAGCAGACCGTCGCGCGGGTTGATAAACAGCGGCACCAGCGCAAAGTGCACCACCATAATCTGCACGAACAGCGGCGTACCGCGGAAGGCGCTAACGTAAAAACGCACCGGAAACTGCACCAGGTAGCGGAGAATATATTTCCACGGCCCGTGCTCGGCCTTCGCCATCCGCCCGAGACCGAGAGTTAACCCCCACAGCGTCCCGAGGATCACGCAGATAATGGTACATTTAATCGTCATCAGGGCGCCGTCCACAAACAGCGGGCCGTACTCCTCGATGATCTCCCAACGGAATCCCGTCATAGTCCTTCCCTAAAAAATACGGCTATCGCCTGGGCGATAGCCGTGGTCACTGAAAAAGGTGGATTATTGCGCTGGCAGCGTCGGCACGTTGTCGTCGAACCAGGTTTTATAGATTTTGGCGTAAGTCCCGTCAGCAACAATCTTTTGCAGCCCGGCGTTGATCTTGCCCAGCAGTTCGCTGTTGCCTTTCGCCACCGCAATACCGAAATACTGACGCTCAAATTTGGCATCCGGCACCAGCTTGAACTGCTTCTCCGGGTGCTGTTTGATGTAGTACTTCACCACCCCGACGTCGCCAACCGCGGCGCTGACGCCGTCCTCAAACAGCTCCTGAAGCATCAGCGGGGTATTGTCGAAACGCTTGATCGCGGTGCTGTTTTTGCCCAGCACCTCAGAAACCACGATATCGCCGGTGCTGGAGTTCACCACCCCGACCTTCTCGTTTTTCAGGGCCGCCAGCGAATCCACCTGCGAGTCCTGGGCGACGACGATAGACTGCTCGGCCGGGAAGTACGGCGCGGAGAAATCGACCATCTGTTTGCGCTTATCGGTGATGGTGATCCCGGAGATGATGATGTCGCGGTCGCCGGTGTTCAGCGTGGCGAAGATGCCTTCCCATGGGGTATTGACCAGCTTGACGTCAAAGCCTTCGGCTTTAGCGATGGCTTTGATGATGTCGATGTCGAAACCTTCCAGCTGTTTCTGGCTGTTTTCAAATTCAAACGGCCGGTAGGTGCCGCCGGAACCGACGGTATAGGTTTCCGCAGCCGCCTGTCCGGCTGCCGTCAGCGCGGCCATCATGAAACACGCCTTGAGCAAATTCTTGACCATGAGATTTCCTTTTTATGCATTTATTTTGCATAAAAATACACACACTGACTTTTATATGCAACCGGAAACCTTCCCGCTGGTGAATTATCTCTTCAACTGCCCCGTTTACCGCCGGATTTACCGATGGCCCGGTGCAGGTCGTTGATTCGTTTCAGGGATTTCACCGTTTTTTGTGGCGTGGTGGAGGCCACCGACAGGACAATCATCTCCAGACAGACCAGCACCGTGCCGTGCAGCGGCATCCGGCTGCTGTCCCCGCCGCGCGGGACGTCGATCACTACCTGCGCCTCCTGGCTGAAGCGCGAGTCCACCGCCTGGGTCAGCAGGATGGTCGGAATACCCAGCCGCTTCGCCTCGCGCAGGGTGGTCATCCCTTCGCGATGGGGGGATTTTTGTCCCATCATGATCAGCACATCGCCGCGCTGCAGGCCGATAAGCTGCTCGGCGAGGCTGAAGCCCGTGCGGTTCATCACATACGCCGGCAGGCCAATGCGGCTGAACAGCCGGGCGGTGTACTCGGCGAGGATCCCCGAGGCGCCGATGCCGAAGATCCCTACCTGGCGCGCGTCGCTGAGCAATGCCACCGCCTGGGCCACCGCCGCGCGGTTGTCGGCTCGCGACAGGACCTCGCAGACCCGCTGATGGCCTTCAAGCACAAAATCAATACTGGAGTTGACGTCGCTGGAGAGCGCCGTGACCGTCGAGCGCATCTTTTCCGCCGAGGTGACCGAGGTGCCGAACCAGCGCTCCATGGTCTGCTTAAGCTCGCGAAGCCCGGCGAAGCCCAGCGCCTGGATGGCGCGTACCACCGTGGCGTCGGAGGTCTGGGTCGCCGTGGCGATCTCCATCGCCGTATGCTCCAGCACCACCTCGCGGTTGTCGTTGATATAGCTGACCACGGCCCGTAGCCGGGGGGAAAGCTGGTGCGCCCGGGCGCGATAGCGTTCGCCGAACAAGTCGACTTTGCCCTTCTCTTTTTTTACCGCGCTTTTCATTTGGCCTCCGCCGGGATGGGCCTGCCGGCAATATGCGACTGCACCTGGGCCACCATCAGAGACAGCGCGGCGTAGGAGTTAGAGATCACCTCTTCCCGCGGCAGCAAAATATAGTGCCCGATGCGGCAGGCGCGCATAAAGTCGCACCAGTCGGGCATCACGCCTTCCATCGCCTGCAGCTCATCCTGCGGCTTACCGCCGGTATCCGACCGCCAGGTGGCGAAGACAAAATCGGCGTCCAGCTCCGGCAACTGTTCAGCGCTGACGTCAATGCGCTGACCGTCGGGGATCCGCTCAATCAGCGGCGGAAAGCGGAACCCGGCGTCGCGCAGCACCCGGCCCAGCGCATGATACGAATGATGCACCGTGACCTTGCCGTTGTTCGCCTGGATCACGGAGACGCTGTACTGCGGTGGATTGACCATCGCTTTCAGCTGTTTGATTTGTTCCTGATAGCGGCGCTCAAGGATCGCCAGCCGCGGCTGGGTGCCGGTCAGCTGCGCCAGCTTGCGGTAAATCTCCGGGGCGCTACCCTGCAGATGGTCGATGCTCACCGTCGGGGCAATCTTCTCCAGTTGCTCCACTGACACATGGCGGCTGGGCTCGGTGATAATCAGATCCGGCTTTGCGGCGGCTACCGCTTCCAGATCGATATCGGCGGTGCCAATAAAGCGGATATCGCTGTTGTCGAAATCGACACCGGTGAGCTGGGCGCTGGCGCGCAGATAGTGGCTGCCGTCCGGGCGCGTCCGGCCGTGGCTGGCGATCGGCGGCACCCCGAGCTCAATCAACGGAATGGTAATATCGAGATCGTGCATCGAAACAATGCGCTGCGGATGCAGCGGGACGGTGACCGTGCGGCCTAAATCATCGGTGAAAGTTTGAGTTTGTGGGGCGGCGGCGCTGACGGCCCCCGTCAGCAACAGCAGCAATGAGACGAACCAACGCATACTACCTTCCTGGTTAAAGGGCATCACGGCGACGCCAGAGCAAGACAACAAAGAATGGGCAGCCCACCAGGGCAATGACAATCCCCGCCGGGATCTGCAGCGGGGCAAACGCCAGCCGGCCAAGGGTATCGGTTACCAGCACCAGCAAGGCGCCAATCAGCGCGCTGCCGCACAGCAGCGATACCTGGCCGCCGCGCAGCACAAAACGCGCCATATGCGGCGCCATCAGGCCCACAAAGCCCAGGCTGCCGACGCAGGAGACGCTGGCCGAGGTCAGCAGCACCGGCGCGAAAAAGCGCAGCATCGTCAGCTGCTGCAGACGTACGCCGAGGCCGATGGCGGTCCGGTCGCCCAGCAGCGCCACGTCCGCCGCCCGGGCGGTACAGAACAGGATGATGGCCCCGGGCAGCGCCCAGCAAAAGGCCACCGCCAGCAGCGGCCAGGTCGCGGCCTGCAGGCTGCCCGCCAGCCAGATCATCGCCGTCTGCACGTCGCGAACGTCGGCGGTGGTCATAAAGATGCCGACCGCTGCCGCCAGAGTCCAGGAGACGCCGATGCCAATTAAAATAAAGCGCGGCCGCGAACAGTCGCGCGCCAGCGTCAGGACCAGCAAGGCCACCGCCACGCCGCCGACCATTCCCGCCAGCGGCCGCCAGACCAGGCCTACCGCCGGGAAAAACAGCACCAGCGCCAGCACCACGATGCTGGCCCCCTCTTTGACGCCAATCAGCCCCGGGTCGGCCAGCCCGTTACGGGTGATGCTCTGCATCGCCGCGCCGGCCATCCCCAGCATGGCCCCGCACAGCAGCGCCATCAGGATCCGCGGCAGGCGGATATCAAACAGAATAAAGCGCGGCTGCTCGCCCATATCCTGCGGCGCCAGCAGGGCCCGCGCCAGCGTCGACGCGGGCAACGGAAAGCTGCCGCGGCTGAGGCTGTACAGCCCGAGCGCCAGCAGCATCAGCATCATGATGGCGGCAATGTTGAGCGCCGCCGGGCGCAGCAGCAGCTGGCGGGAGGCGATAACCAGCGGCCGAAAACCGGCCCGGTGAACGGCGCGCGTCATTTAAAAAACCTCGCGGCGATAAAGATAAACAGCGGTGCGCCCACCAGGGCGGTCATCGCCCCGGTCGCCAGCTCCTGCGGCGCGACCAGCGTCCGGGCGGCGATGTCCGCCAGCACCAGCACCAGCGCCCCCACCGGCGCCGCCAGGGGCAGCGCCAGACGGATATCTTCCGTCACCAGACGGCGCACCACGTGCGGCACCACCAGCCCGACAAAACCGATCGGCCCGGCCACCGCCACCGCCGCACCGCACAGCAGCGCAATCGCCAGTAGACCCAGCAGCCTCGTCTGGACGAGATTAATGCCAAGGCCCAGCGCCACCTTATCCCCCAGCGCCAGCACATTAAGCCGTGGGGCAATGAGCAGCGCGACGCCAAGGCCGATCAGCGCCGGAACCAGCGCCGTCTGCAGCGTGCTCCAGTTCAGTCCGGCCAGGTCGCCGGCCAGCCAGGTACGCATCGCCAGCAGCGTCTGTTCATCGAGGATCAATATCGCCGCCGTCACCGCCGACGCAAACGCTGACAGCGCCACTCCGCACAACGTGATGCGCAGCGGCGTCGCCCCGCCGCGCCCGGCAGAGGCCAGCGCCATCACGCCACCGAACAGCAGCCCCGCGCCGCAGGCGGCGGTCAGCGGGCGCCCGGCGGGAAAAGCGCCGAGAGACAGGCCCAGCGCCGAGGTCGCCACCACCGCCAGCGAGGCGCCGGCGTTAAGGCCGAGAATATGCGGCTCGCCAAGTGGGTTACGGATCACCGTCTGCAGCAGCAGCCCGGCGACGCCGAGCGCCGCGCCGGTCAGCAGCGCTGCCGCCAGCCGCACCAGGCGCAGATCGACGATGATTCGCTGGTCGAAGTTGCGCGGATTGTACTCCAGCAGCGCCTGCAGCACCGTCTGTGGGGCGATCCAGCGGGCGCCTAAGCCAAGATGCACCAGCGAGGCGGCGATAAGCAGCAGCGTTAGCAGCAAGAGCGCCAGTCGGGGGCGGGCATGACGCCGCGCGGCGTACATAACGGCGGCGCTCATGCGTCAACGGCCTGGCGGGCGCGAAACGGCATAAAGAACGGTTTGCCGGTTTGCGGGTTAATCGACATCTGCACGTCAACGTCAAACACGCGTTTAATCAGCTCAGGGCTACAGACATCGTTGTCGCTAATCGTGCCGGCGATGCGCCCCTGTTTGAGGAATACCAGCAGATCGGCGTAGTTAACGGCAAAGTTAAGGTCATGGAGCACCGTCACCACCGTGCGGCCATGTTCGCGGGTGAGAGTCTGGAGCAGCTCGAGGATATCGACCTGATAGCGCAGATCGAGCCAGGTGGTCGGCTCATCGAGCAGAATGGTGGCCGTTTGCTGGGCCAGCGCCATGGCGATCCAGCAGCGCTGACGCTGGCCGCCGGAGAGGCTGTCCACCGGCAGATGGGCGAATTCGGCGGTACCGGTTAAGCGCAGCGCCTCCTCCACCGCCAGCTCATCGGCCTCGGACCACTGGCGCATCAGCCCTTGCCATGGGTAGCGCCCGCGCGAGACCAGCTCGAAAACCGTTAACCCTTCCGGGGTCAGCGGCGATTGCGGGAGGATGCCCAGCTGGCGCGAGACGGCCTTCGTCGGCATCTGGTGAATGGCTTGCCCGTCCAGACGCACGCAGCCGCCGAGCGGTTTCAGCATTCTGGCGATGGTCGAGAGCAGCGTGGATTTACCGGAGCCGTTCGCCCCGGCCAGCACCGTCATTTTGCCGGTGGGAATGGTCAGGTTGATATCGTCAACGATCAGGGTCTGGCCGTATCCGGCCGACAGGGCATCCAGTACGATCCCCTGCTCTGCAGGTTTCACCCGCTGTGGCATAACTCGCTCCTGCGCCGCAGCGTTCCAGGCCATCGCTGAACAGTCTGCAGTCAAACAAAAATAAATCTCATTCTCTTTTGATCATGACGGGGATAGATGTAGTAGTCAATACTCGCCATCGTCATCCGTCCGTCGCGAGCACTACAGCGAGGCTGCGCAACAGTAAAACCAACAAAATCATTTAATATCAATAAAATAACAACACACCACCTCATTGAAAAGACGTGATGACCCCGCCATTCCCCACCGCCAATTTTTTATCTTACATAACATTTACTACTACATCCCTTCATGATTGAATGATTCTCAATTACACATCTGAAGGCGCGTTCAGACGCTAAACAGAGTGCTTTTATTATTCAGGGCAATGATTTTATTGGCTTAATCTGACCGCAAAGGCAGATTCGTTCACGAGAAACAGATAATGACTCAACCCCATGTCGCCTGCAGAGCGTTGCAAGGGCGCGCGCTTTTTTCGCTTCTTTTTTTAGCCTCACCGGGATTAATGGCCGCCGACAATAGCGCGGCGAAAAGTAATAACGACGCGGAAGAGACCATCACCGTGGTGGCCGACGGCGCGCAGCAGAGCGCCACCAGCGGCTATCAGCCACTCAGCTCCGCCACCGCGACGCTGACCTCGATGCCGCTGCTGGATATTCCGCAGGTGGTTAATACCGTCAGCGATCGGGTTCTCGAAGATCAGCACGCCACCTCACTCGATGAGGCGCTGTATAACGTCGCTAACGTGGTGCAGACCAACACCCTCGGCGGTACCCAGGACGCCTTTACCCGCCGCGGCTTCGGCGCCAACCGCGACGGCTCGATCATGACCAACGGTCTGCGCACCGTGCTGCCACGCAGTTTTAACGCCGCCACCGAACGGGTGGAAGTCCTGAAGGGGCCAGCTTCGACGCTGTACGGTATCCTCGACCCCGGCGGGCTGATCAACGTCATCACCAAACGGCCGGAGCGGCAGTTCTCTGGTTCGGTTTCCGCGACGTCCACCAGCTTTGGCGGCGGTACCGGCAGCTTCGACGTCACCGGCCCCATCGAAGGCACGAATCTGGCGTACCGGCTGATTGGGGAATACCAGAATGAGGATTACTGGCGCAATTTTGGTAAAAACAAAAGCAGCTTTATCGCCCCTTCCCTGACCTGGTTTGGTGAACGGGCGACGGTGACCGCGTCCTATTCGCACCGCGACTACAGCGCGCCTTTTGACCGCGGCACTATTTTCGATCTGAATACCGGCCATGCGGTGAACGTCGATCGCAAAACCCGCTTCGATGAAGCGTTTAATATTACCGATGGCTATTCCGATCTCGCTCAGCTTAACGCCGAGTATCGCCTTAACGACGCCTGGACCGCGCGCTTCGACTACAGCTACAGCCAGGATAATTACAACGATAACCAGGCGCGGGTGGTGGCCTATGATTCGGCGACCGGCAACCTCACCCGCCGGGTCGACGGTACCCACGGTTCAACGCAGAAGATGCACTCCACCCGCGCTGACCTGCAGGGCAACGTGGTGGTAGGCGGTTTTTATAACGAACTGCTGACCGGCGTCGCCTATGAGAATTACGATCTGTTGCGCACCGATATGCTGCGCTGCAAGAACGTGAAAGGCTTTAACATCTATCATCCGGTCTACGGCACCCTCGACACCTGTAATACCGTCTCCGCCTCCGACAGCGATCAGCGTATCCAGCAGGAGAGCTATGCCGCATACGTGCAGGACGCGCTGTACCTGACTGACAACTGGATCGCGGTCGCTGGCGTGCGCTACCAGTACTACACCCAGTACGCCGGTAAAGGCCGACCGTTTAACGTCAATACCGACAGCCGCGATGAGAAATGGACGCCGAAAGCCGGCCTGGTCTACAAGGTGACGCCGAACGTCTCCCTGTTCGCCAACGTCGCCCAATCGTTTATGCCACAGTCATCGATCGCCAGCTATATCGGCGAACTGCCGCCGGAAGAGTCCACCTCTTACGAAGTGGGCGCCAAATTCGACCTGTTAAACGGCATTACCGCCAATATCGCGCTGTTTGATATTCACAAGCGCAACGTGCTGTACACCGAGAGCATTGGCGATGAGACAGTGGCCAAAACGGCGGGCAAGGTGCGTTCCCAGGGCGTGGAAGTGGACCTGGCCGGGTCCATCACCGATAACCTCAGCGTGATCGCCAGCTACGGCTACACCGACGCCAAAGTGCTGGAAGATCCGGATTACGCCGGGAAACCGCTGCCAAACGTACCGAAACATACCGGCTCGCTGTTCCTGACCTATGACATTCATAACGTCTATAACAGCAATACCCTGACCGTCGGCGGCGGCGGTCATGCGGTCAGCAAGCGCTCCGGCACCAACGGCGCGGATTATTATCTGCAGGGCTATGCGGTGGCGGATGTGTTCGCCGCCTATAAGATGAAGCTGCAGTATCCGGTGACGCTGCAGGTGAATGTGAAGAACCTGTTTGATAAGACCTATTACACTTCCTCGATCGGCACCAATAACCTCGGCAACCAGATTGGCGACCCGCGCGAAGTGCAGTTCACAGTGAAGATGGATTTTTAAGCCGGACCATGGCGTCGCGCCGGATGTTCATTGCCGGGCGGCGCTGCGCTTGCACCGGCCTACCTTTCCGTGACCTTTGTCGCAGCCGCCACCGGGCAATGCGTTCAGCTTACCAGTCCTCCTCCTGGCCGAGGATGCGCAATATATCCTGACGATGCTGCAGCAGTTGCGGGTTATCGCGATGACGGGGAAAATCCAGCGGCAGCGCGAACTCGGCGATAATCCGCCCTGGACGCGGCGACATCACTAGCACCCGCTCGCACAGCAGCAGCGCCTCTTCGATATCGTGGGTCACCAGCAGGCTGGTATACCCCTGCTGCTGCCAGAGGGCGATCAGCTCCCGCTGCATGCTGATGCGAGTCAGGGAATCCAGCTTACCCAACGGCTCGTCGAGCAGCAGCAGGCGCGGTTCGTTCAACAAGGCGCGCGCCAGCGCCGCACGCTGCGCCATCCCCCCGGACAGCTGCCGCGGCCACGCCTCGCTGAAGGCCTGCAGCCCGATGCGGTCAATCAGCGCGTCGGCCTTCGCCTCCAGCCCCTTTTTGCCCTGCGCCTGCGGGCCCAGCAGCACGTTCTGCCGTACCGTCAGCCATGGGTAGAGCGTCGGATCCTGAAACACAAGGATCCGCTCCGGCCCCGGGGCGCCGGGCGCCGCACCGTCGATCTGCATCTGTCCGCTCTGCGGCGCTTCCAGCCCCGCCAGCAGCCGCAGCAGGGTTGATTTACCGCAGCCGGAAGGGCCCAGCAGCGCCACGCTTTCCCCCGGACGCAGCTGTAGACTGATATTCTCCAGCACCGGTACCGTCTGTTTGCCAAGCGTAAACGCATGATGAAGATGGCTGATGGATACCGCCGCGCCGCGCGCTATCGCCGGCGAATCTGACGTCACTGTTACCATTGCATTCCTCCTCGCTGCCAGCTCAGCAGCCGGTCACGCAGCATAAATAATCCGCTTATCAGGCCGGAGCATAACAACGCCATCACCAGCAGCGCGGCGTACATATTCGGATAGGCCGCCCAGCCCTGGGCCCACTGGAGGTAAAAGCCGATCCATGACTTCACCCCGACCATTTCGGCGACAATCAGCACCGAAAACGACGCGCCGAGCCCCATAAACAGGCCGACAAAGACGTTCGGCAGCGCGGCGGGGATCGCCACCCGCAGGATCAGGAAACGCTGGCTGGCGCCGAGGGTCCGCGCCACGTCGTACCACGCCTTATCAATGCCCATCACTCCGGACCAGGTCAGCACCGTGACCGGGAACCAGGTGCTCAGCGCGATCAAAAACACGCTGGCGCCGAAGCTCGAGGGAAAAATAAACAGGCACAGCGGCAGCAGCGCGGTGGACGGCACCGGGCCCAGCAGACGTAACACCGGATGAACCCAGTAGCCAATCCGTTGCGACCAGCCGATGGCCAGACCGGTGATGAACCCGCTGCTGGTGCCCAGCAGCACGCCGAGCCCCAGCAGCCCCAGCGAGTGCAGCAGGCTGTCGAGCAGGCGCGGCCAGTCGTCGTGCAGCACCTCGATCAGCGCCTGCGGCGGCGCGAAAAACGGCACCGGTAGCACGGCGCTCTTGGCGGTCAGCCCTTCCCAGACAGCAAACAGCACCGGCAACAGCGCCAGCCACTTGCCGGCATGCCGCACACGCGCGCCGCGCGCTCGCCAGTAGCGATAGCTCAGCGCCAGCAGCAGTAATCCACTGCCGAGGGTGAATTGCGCCAGCGCCCACCCTTCGCTAAACGGCCAGCGCCGCCCGGCATCGGGCCAGGTCAGAGTAAACAGACCGCCCAGCAGCCACAGCGCGGCGGCCAGCAGCCCTTCTCCCCACAGCGGCGCGCGGCCGGTGGGGCGCGCCAGAGCCTGCTCAGGCGAATACGTTGGCATAGATACTCTCCGCGAACTGATGGGGATCGGTACCCGGCTTGATCACCTGCACCCGCTGCAGGTCGACCGCGTACTGCGTCAGCTCTTTCACGAATGCTTCGCCCACCGCATGATGGCCGTGGCCCTGCCCGTGCAGGATGCCGCTCACCTCCGCTTCACTGGTGTTCAGGGCATGGGCGAGGAAGGATTGCGCCACGCTTTCCGGATGCGCAGCGGCATAGCTGTGCGCCTCAAGGATCGCCTGGGTGAGCGCGGCGGCGGCCGGTTTATGGTCCCGCGCCAGGCTCCCGCTCACCCCCAGCACGCAGCAGCTGAGGTTGGCATAATCCCCGGTCATATTGCTGGCGATCAGCTGATACTTGCCGGTCTCCAGCAGACGATAGCTGAATGGCTCGCTGCCGCTGATGGCGGCGATTTCGCGCTTGTCCAGCGCCACGCTGAGCAGATCCGCCGGGTAGACTTTCCACTGCACGTCGCTGATCGGGTCGATACCGTGGCGCTTAAGCAGAATGGCGAAGAAGTTTTTATCCGGCCCGGCCATATCAGTGACGCCGATGGTTTGTCCCTTCAGGCTCTCGAGGCCGCCGAACGGCGAGTCTTTGGCCGTCAGCAGGTTCAGACAGCCGCCGTGGGTTCCGGCGGTGAGCTTGACGTCAAAGCCCTGCTCCAGCGCCTTCAGCCAGCGCAGCGCCATCCCCACCCCGGCGTCGGCCTTACCGGTGGCGATCGCCTCCAGCAGCACATCGGTGGAGTTGCCGAAGTTAACAAACTCAACGTCGAGGTTATATTTACTGAAAATCTTCTGCTGCTCGGCGACGGCGACCGGCGCAAGGCATACCGCGCTTTTATTGATCGCCAGCTTGATCTTGTAGGGCTCTGGCAGGCGCAGCGCCGGATGGGCATCGCCGCTGGCCATGTTCGCCATATCGTGAGCCCACAGCGGCAGAGAGACCCCGGCCAGCGCCAGGCCGCCGCTGAGCTGTAAAAAACGGCGGCGGGAAAAAGTGTTTCTGGTCATGGTGTCACCTCGGCGGCGGGCACGCTAAAGCTGGGGTCAAAGGTCGGCTTCACGTCCAGCCGGGTGCGGATCAGGCCGTTGGCGAGATAAAAGTCCGCCGTTGCCTGCTGCTGGGTCACCGTTTCCTCTGCCAGCGGCTGCCACTGCGACTGGCGGTTGGCAAATTGCGCGCGGGCGATCTCCGCCGGGAAGCGGATGATCTCCCCCAGCGTTTTGCCGTAGCTGTCGAGATTGGCGTAGGCCCAGCGCTCAGCGCCGGCCAGGCGCTGGAGATAATCCTGCAGCGCGGCGCGTTTTTGCGGATCGTTAAGCGCGGAATCCGTTGCCGCGAGGAAGGTATTCCCCGGCAGCAGCCCTTTGCCGCTCACCAGAATCTGCCCCTCGTTGGTCTTCACCATCTGGGTGGTGTAGGGCTCCCAGGTCGCCCAGGCGTCCACCGAACCGTTAAGCAGCGCCACTTTGGCGTCCACCGGGCCGAGGAACACCCACTGCACCTCCTTCGGTGAAATCCCCGCCTGCTCCAGCGCTTTCAGCGCCACGAAATGACCAATCGACCCTTTACCGGTGGCGATGCGTTTGCCTTTTAAATCGGCGCCGCTTTTTAACGTGCTGCCGGGGGAAACCAGCACCGCGGTCCCCGCCGGGTTGCTTTTATCCACGGCAATGGCCTTGACCGGCGCACCGTTGGCCAGAGCAAACAGCAACGGCGCATCGCCGATGATCCCCGCGTCCACGGCGCCCGCGTTGAGGGCTTCCGCCAGCGGCGCGGCGGCCGGGAACTCGGCCCACTTAATGTCGTAAGGGAGATTTTGCAGGGCGTTGGCCGCCTCCAGCTGCGAACGCATACCGCCTTTTTGATCGGCGATCCGCAGGGTGATCCGCTCCTGCGCTGTCGCGTAGCCGCCCAGCGCCAGCAGCATCAGCGCTGCCGCCACCCGGCCTGAAAATGATAGACGCATCGTGATTATCCTTGTGATTGAAAGACGAAGTTGCCGGCTGCCAGCCAGGCGCTGTCGCTCTGTGGGGTATGTACCCGTCCGCAGAGCACGTTGCGGTAGTGGCGTTCCAGCGGGTTCTGTCGGCTCAGGCCATGATTGCCGGTCAGCTCGAGCGCAATATTCACCGCCTGAATGGCGTTGTCGGTGATGGTGACTTTCGCCAGATTGGCCTCGATAGCGGAAAAGCGCAGCGCGGCGGCCTGCTCCAGCAGGCTGCGGTTGACCAGCAGCAGCCCGGCGATCTGCCCGACTTTCTCCTGCACCCGTGGCAGACTAGAGAGCGGATGGCCGAGACCGGCGGGTACCCGTCCCGCCAGCCACCTCACCAGCCAGTCGTGAGCGGCGTGGGCAATGCTGTCATAGATCGCCGCCAGCAGCGCCGTCTGCCGGTTGGCGAACAGGCGAAACGGTTCGGCCTCCGCGGCGGGTGGCGCATCGGCCGGCCAGACATCCACCGCGTGCTCTGCCGCCACCCGCACGTGGTTAAAAATAACTTCATGGCTGCCGGTGGCCCGCATCCCGGCGTGATCCCAGCTTTTCACCACGCTGATGCCCGGGCTGTCGCCAGCCACCAGCCAGGTGCCCACCAGCGGCGGGTTATCATCGCTTCTGGCCCACACCGCCAGCCAGCGCAGCCCTTCAATGCCGGTGGTATAAATTTTATGGCCGCTGATGTCCCAGCCCTCCGCGCGACGGGTCGCCACGGTGTCCGGCAGGCCGCCCCGTGCCGGGGAGCCCAGCTCCGGCTCGACGCGCAGGCTGTTGATCAGGCCACCGTGTTCGACAGCATCGTGAAAAACCTGCTGGCGCAGCGGCGCGTGCCAGGCGTCGTTTTCCGCCAGCCGCAAATGGTGCAGATACTGCATGCAGACGATCAGCGCTGTCGCCGGCTCTCCCCAGGCGATGGCGGCGATGGCCTGCTGCAGCTGGGCCAGAGTGGCGCCCGCGCCGCCGCAGGATGACGGCACGGCGAGACTTAACCAGCCCCCCGCGCGCAGATGGTCGATATTACGCTGGGGAAACTCGCCGCTGGCATCAAGGCTGGCCGCCTGCTCCGCCATCTGCTGGCGGAGCGCCGTCAGCTGCCGGGCCCAGTCGTCGCGCTCAGGATGGATCACGATGCGCGCTCCGCCACCGCACGCCGGGCAGCTTTTTCCCGGGCGATCGGCAGCAGCGCCCGGCCATAGTCGGCCGCGTCGTTCAGCGGATCGAAGCCGCGGATCAGGAAGTTACGCACCCCGAGGTCGTAGTAATCGAGCAGCGCATCCGCCACCTGCTCCGGGGTGCCCACCAGCGCGGTGGAGTTATGTCCGCCGCCCACCAGCTGGGCGATGCCGGTCCACAGGCGTTTGTCCACCACTCTGCCCTGCGCCGCGGTAGCCCGCAGCCGCTGGGCGCCGATGCTGTCCGGTTTGGCTTTGAACCCGCCTCCGCGCTGCGCCGCCTGCTCGGTGGCGACGTGCAGGATATGCTCGGCTTTCTCCCAGGCTTCGGCTTCGCTGTCGGCGATAATCGGCCGGAACGAGACGCTGAAGCCGATATCACGCTGGTGTTTCGCCGCTTCGGCGCGCACGCGCTGGATGGTCTCTCCGGTTTGCGCCAGCGACTCGCCCCACAGGGCGAAGACGTCGGCATGTTTGCCGGCGACGGCGATGGCCGCTTCCGACGAGCCGCCGAAGTAGATGGGAAGATGCGGTTTTTGCAGCGGGCGAATGGCGGACCAGGCCTGCTCGGCCTGATAAAAATCGTTGTGAATATCCACCGGCTGCTCGCTGGTCCACACCTGGCGCACGGTGTCGAGGAAGGCGTCGGTGCGGGCGTAGCGCTGGTCGTGGTCGAGATAATCGCCATCCCGGCGCTGCTCGGCATCGTTGCCGCCGCTGATGATATGCACCGCCAGCCGGCCCCCCAACAGGTGCTCAAGGGTGGCGAATTTGCGCGCGGCGAGGGTTGGCGAAACAAAACCGGGGCGATGAGCCAGCAGGTAATGGATTTTCTGCGTCGACAGCCCCGCCAGGGCCGTCACCAGAAAGCCGTCGGGTTGATCGGACCAGTGGCCGACCAGCAGACGATCAAACCCGGCGGCTTCATGGGTTTGCGCAAAGCGAACGATATAGTCGCGGTCAAAGATCGGCCCCACCGGGGCAATCGTTTCGGAAGAGAGGCGGTGGCCAATCATGCCGAGAAACTGAATGCTCATGAACAACTCCTTGCGTCAGGGTAATGGAGTGGCCGCGACAGCGGCGCTGGTCATTACCCTATACAGAGTGTGTTAATGAGCAAAATGCATTTTTATCATATCTTAATATGCTGAATTAGCATTAAACAAAAATGCATAGTGCTTTCAGTCGGATACTGTCAGCTGCTGCACCACTTTGCTGGCGAAAAAGGTCAGCGGCGCCTGCAGGTTTGCCAGATACTGGGCGTGGATCAGCCACAGTGAGACCGCAGGCTGAAAATCGCTGAGATTGAGGACCGCGATCTCGTCCCGCCACGGGCTGTTGGCCAGCGCCGCCCGCGGCACCAGACCCAGTCCCAGCCCCTGCGCCACCAGCGCTATCTGCAGCTGCGCGCCCGCGCTTTCGACATTAAGCTTCAACCGCAATCCCTGACTCTGCAGCTCGCGAATGAGCCCGGCGCGCAGGCCACAGCCGTCGGGGTTAAGGATCCAGCCCTGTTCGGCGCACTCCCGCAGGGATGACGCGCGCAAATTCAAACGCCGGCCGACGATCGGCACCACCTCCAGGGGACACAGCAGCCGTCCGCTATAGCCCTCGTCGAAGCTTTGCTGGGCCGGCCCCATCGCCAGCATGCCGTCCAGCTCGCCGTTTTCCAGCCGACGCTGCAGCTGTCCGCTCCAGCCGCAGGTGATCTGCGGCGACAGTCCGGGAAACTGCTGGCTCAGCGCTGACAGCGCCGCCGGCAGGGCAATCTCGCTGAGACTCTGCGGCACACCGAGACGCAGCGCGCCGCGCGGCTCGCCTTGCGGATCCAACAGGCTGTAGAGTTTTTTCGTCTCACGCTTAATGCTCAGACACTGCTCGTACACCCGGTGTCCGGCGGCGGTCAGGGTCAGCGGGCGGGTCTGGCGCTCCAACAGCGTCACATTCAGCTCCTGTTCCAGACGCTGAAGACGCCGGGTGATGGCCGACTGGGTGATCCCCAGATATTCCGCGGCCTGATTGAGGGAGGAAAACTGCACCGTGGCCAGCAAAGCGTCAATATCGTCAATGCGCATAGGATCCTTATGTGAAATTTGCATATTAATATATGCGTAAATTGCATTTAAATAATATTAACGCCTCTGTTAGCGTTTTGACCAGTCCCTCTCACAGGAACCGCACATGACTGCACCACGACTGGAAAAATTACGCCATTTCATTCATGAGGTAGACCGCCTGCACCGTGAGCACCACCAGACCGCCCCGCTGCTTGACGCCGTGGCGCAGCGACTGGCGGCGCTGGTGCGTTACGACGACTGGCTGCCGGAAGAGTACACCCTGCCGCATCCGCACCATTACCAGCAGTATCTGCTGCATGCCGACTCCGGGGAGCGCTTCTCGATTGTCAGCTTCGTCTGGGGACCGGGGCAAGCGACGCCGATCCATGACCACCGGGTGTGGGGGGCCATTGGTATGCTGCGCGGCGCGGAGGAAAACCAGCGCTACCAGCTGGATGCCGATGGCATCCCGCGCGCGCTGGGCGCCGCCACGCTTCTGGAAGCAGGCCAGGTGGAGAAAGTCTCCGCTGACGATGGCGATATTCATCGCGTCAGCAATGCGCTGGCGGATCGCGTCTCCATCAGCATTCACATCTACGGCGGCAATATCGGCGCGGTGAAGCGCGCCGTGTATACCCCGGAAGGGCAGCAGAAACCGTTTATCTCCGGCTACTCTAACCGCCATTTACCCAATATCTGGGATTTGTCCCGCGAACATCAAGGATAACCACTATGCCCACCTACGCTTATCGCCAGGCCGCCGGGATACGCCAGGCGCTGCTCGACCGTCGTGAACTGGCGCTGATCGACGTCCGTGAAGAGGCCGATTTCGCCACCGCTCATCCGCTGTTTGCCGTCAATCTGCCGCTCAGCAAACTGGAGCTGGAGGTCCGCCGGCGGATACCGCGCTTCACCACCCCGCTCACCGTCTACGACAACGGCGAAGGTCTGGCGGAGATCGCCGTCGAACGGCTACGGGCCTGGGGCTATCAGGATGTGGCCCTGCTGACAGAGGGGCTCGCCGGCTGGCGCCGCAGCGGCGGCGAGCTGTTTCAGGATGTCAACTCCGCCAGCAAAGCCTTTGGTGAACTGGTGGAAAGCGTGCGTCACACGCCGTCGCTCAGCGCCCAGGAGGTTCAGGCGCTCATCGACAGCCGGCAGGAGGTGGTGATCGTCGACGCCCGGCGCTTCGATGAGTACCAGACCATGAGCATCCCCGGCAGCATCAGCGTGCCCGGCGGCGAGCTGGCCCTGCGGGTGGAGAGCCTGACGCCCTCCCCGCAGACGCCGGTTATCGTCAACTGCGCCGGACGCACCCGCAGCATCATCGGCACCCAGTCGCTGATCAACGCCGGCGTGCCAAACCCGGTCCATGCCCTGCGCAATGGCACTATCGGCTGGACGCTGGCCGGCCAGACGCTGGCGCACCAGCAGCAGCGGCAATACGATCCCTCCGCCCGCGCCTCCGGCGCCCGGGCCGCTGAGGTGGCGCATCTTGCCGAACGGGCCGGGGTGGCGGTCATCGATGAGGCCACGCTGCAACGCTGGCTGCAGCAGAACGACCGCACTACCTTCCTGTTTGATGTCCGCAGCCCCGAGGAGTACGCGGCGGGTCACTATCCCGGCAGCCTGAGCGCGCCAGGCGGCCAGCTGCTGCAGGAGACCGATCACTTCGCCAGCGTACGAGGGGCGCGAATTGTGCTGCTGGATGACGATGGCATCCGGGCGGCGATAACCGGCTCGTGGCTGGCGCAGATGGGCTGGGAGACGGCGCGGCTGAGCGCGCTGTCGGCCAGCCAGTTGAGCGAACGCGGGGTGCCGGCCGCCGAGGTGCCGCCCGGCCCGCAGGCGGAGGAGATAAGCCCGACGCAGCTGGCGCAACAGCTGGACGAACCCGGTACGGTGGTGCTCGATTTCACCACCAGCGCCAACTTTGTCGCTCGCCATATCCCCGGCGCGTGGTGGCTGACGCGCTCGCAGCTGCGCCAGGCCCTGGATGTGATCCCTCCCGCACAGCGATACGTGGTGACCTGCGGCAGCAGTCTGCTGGCCCGCTACGCGGTGCCGGAGGTGGCGGCCTTGACCGGTAAACCGGTGCAGCTGCTTACCGGCGGGACGCTGGCGTGGATCGCCGCCGGTCTGCCGCTGGCGCATGGCGACAGCGGCCTCGCCGTCGAGCGCCGTGACCGCTATCGTCGTCCGTACGAAGGAACCGATAATTCCGCCGAGGCCATGCAGGCCTATCTGGAGTGGGAGTATGGCCTGGTGGATCAGCTGGCCCGCGACGGCACCCACGGTTTTCGGGTGCTCTAGCGCGAGCGCGCCTCAGGCCTCGCGCAGGATCCACGAATACTGAAAGCTCTTCGGCGCCGGAAAATGGGTCCGGCGTCGGTAGGAGCCCAGCGACTGCGGGGTGCAGTAGGTGCAACTCCCCAGCCATTCAACGCTCGCCGGCGACACTCCCGCCTCTGCGAAGATCGCTTCGGCAAAGGCGCGCAGATCAAACCACAGATTATCGCTGCCGCGTGCGGCGGCTTTGAGCGGATCGCTGACCGGGCCCGAACGGGAATGAAACAGCCGCTGGCGATGGCGGGCCACCCGATCACCGCCGGGCTGGTCCAGCAGTTGCTGATAAAATCCGGCGGAGACTTCGTAACAGCAAGGGTGAATATGCGGCCCCACGGCGATGACCAGATCGGCCAATGCCACCCCCTGCTGGCGAAAACAGGCCAGACTGTTGTCGACAATGCCGCTGACCAGCCCCTGCCAGCCGGCATGCACGCTGCAGACGAAGCGACCGTCGCGCGAGGCGATCAGCATCGGCAGACAGTCGGCGGTCACCACCCCCACCTTTTGCCCGGCTACCGCGGTAAACACCGCGTCGGCGTGCGGGCGCGTCGGCAGCGGCTGCTGATAATGATGAACCTCATTACCATGCACCAGCTTCACCGGAGCCAGCTCGGCATAGGGAAAGGCGGCGGTTTCGTGGACATCGAGAAAAGCGTGGCGGATGCCAGGGATAGCATTGAGCAAACGGGAGGTGTAAGCCATAGGGACGATAAGCGTCAGGGAATGATGTCTTACCATAGGCCAGGTGACGCGGACAGGCAAGGCGGCGGCCCGGCATTTTTTTGCCAGACCGCCGGATGCGTCTCAGACAATCGCGGCGCGCTGCTGACGATGCATCAGCCAGAACACCGCCACGCCGGCCAGCACAATGCCGGGCGCCGAGGCCGCCATCACCCCGATGGTGCCGGTGCCGAGAGCCAGCATCTTGCCGGCCAGCAGCGGGCCGCTCATTGCGCCAAGACGGCCCACCGCCACGGCGGTGCCGACCCCGGTGGCGCGGATCGCCGCGGGGTAAAAAAGCGGCGCCAGGGCATAGAGTACGCTCTGGCCGCCGGTGGCGAACAGGCCGGCGACAAACCCCGCCAGCAGCATTCCGTTTAGCGACGACGCGCTGCCCAGCGCCAGCAGGGAAGCCAGAATCCCGCTGTAGATCAGGAGCGACATCCGCAGCGGGGTGAGCTTATCCATTAGCGCTCCCAGCAGCAGCGTGCCGCAGGCGGCGCCGATCTGTAGAGAGAACATCACCCCCGCCGCCTGGCTGGCGCGGAATCCCTGGCCCACCAGCAGCATCGGCAGCCAGTTGATCAGCATATAGACCACCAGCAGGGTGAAAAAATAACCCAGCCACAACAGCAGGGTGGCGGCGGCATGCCCTGGGGCAAACAGGGTGCGCAGCGGCACGCTGGCCTCCGCGCGCTGAAACGCCTGCGACTCCGGTAGCCAGCGCATCAGCAGCGGGATCAGCAGTAACGGGACCACGCCGCCAATCCAGAAAATAGTCTGCCAGGCCGCGGCGAGACCGGAAAAGCCCAGCGCTGCCGCCAGCGCGGCGCCAATGGGTACGCCGCAGTACATCAGGCTTACCGCCCGGCCGCGGAAGCGTGAGCCAGCGGCTTCCGAGGTTAAGGCAATCAGGTTAGGCAGTGCCGCCCCGAGCCCGACGCCGGTGAGCAGGCGCGCCAGCAGCAGCGTCGGGAAGCTCCATGCCACCGCAGTGGCCAGCGAGAACAGGCCAAACAGCAGCACCGACCCCAGCAGAATGCGCTTGCGCCCGTGGCGGTCCGCCAGCATGCCGCCCACCAGCGCGCCGGGCAGCAGGCCGAGGATCCCGGCGCTGAAGATCCAGCCCATCTGCATTTTATCCAGCGCAAAGGCCTGCGCCATGCCGACGGCGGCGATCCCCGCCGCCTGCAGATCCAGCCCTTCCATCAGGGCCACCATAAAACAGAGCCCGATGGTAACCACCAGGCGCGAGGGGTTTGCAGTCGTTATCTTGGTCATAGGGTACCTTGGCGATAGCCGAACAAACGGAGCAGGTGACTGGCGGCAGATGCTTTGTCAGCCGCACGTTTTTCGTTATTTATTGCGGTTCAGCAGATCCAGCGCGACGTCGACGATCATATCCTCCTGGCCGCCGACCATCCGTCGCTTGCCCAGCTCGACGAGAATATCCACCGCGCTGAGGCCATAGCGCTCGGCCGCCGCTTCGCTGTGGCGCAGGAAGCTGGAGTAAACCCCGGCGTAGCCCAGCGCCAGCGTTTCGCGGTCGACACGCACCGGGCGGTCCTGCAGCGGCCGCACCAGATCATCGGCCGCGTTCATCAGGGCGTAGAGATCGGTGCCATGCTGCCAGCCGAGCTTGTCGGCGGCGGCAATAAACACCTCCAGCGGCGCATTGCCCGCCCCCGCCCCCATCCCGGCCAGGCTGGCGTCAATGCGATCGCACCCCTCTTCCACCGCGACGATAGAGTTCGCCACCCCGAGGCTCAGGTTATGGTGGGCATGCATCCCGGTGGCGGTCTCCGGCTTCAGCACCGCCTTCAGGGCACGGAAACGGTCGCGAATGTCGTTCATGTTCATCGCCCCGCCGGAATCCACCACATAGATACAGGTCGCGCCATAAGATTCCATCTTCAGCGCCTGCTGCGCCAGCGCCTGCGGGGAGATCATATGGCTCATCATCAGAAAACCGACGGTGTCCATTCCCAGCTCGCGGGCATAGGCAATATGCTGCGCCGCGACGTCCGCTTCGCTGCAGTGGGTGGCGACCCGCACCACCCGCGCCCCGGCCTGATACGCCGCTTTCAGATCGTGCAGCGTGCCGATGCCCGGCAGCAGCAAGGTGGCGATTTTCGCCTGGCTGACCGCCGCCGCCGCCGCTTCAATCCACGCGATGTCGCTGTGAGCGCCAAAGCCGTAGTTGAAGCTGGATCCCTGCAGGCCATCGCCATGGGCCACTTCGATGGAGTCGACCCCAGCCTTATCCAGCGCGCCGGCGATCTGCTGCACCTGCGCCAGGGAATACTGGTGACGGATGGCGTGCATGCCATCGCGCAGCGTCACGTCCGAGATATAAAGTTTTTTACCGTTCATGCTGTCGCTCCCGCCGCGCTGTTCATTGCCCCAGCCATTTGCTCCGCCGTCGCCAGCGCCGCCGAGGTCATAATATCGAGGTTGCCCGCGTACGCTGGCAGATAGTGCGCCGCCCCTTCCACTTCGAGGTAAATCGCGGTTTTCAGGCCGGAAAAACAGCCGACGCCGGGCAGGTTGACCGGCTTATCCTCGGGGATAACCTCAAACTGCACCTGCTGCTTCAGCCGGTAGCCTGGGACGTAAGCCTGCACTGCCGCCGCCATTTCGGCGATCGAGGCGGCAATCGCCTCCTGCGACGCCAGCTCGCTCAGGACGTAGACGGTATCGCGCATCATCAGCGGCGGCTCCGCCGGGTTCAGTACAATAATCGCTTTGCCCTTGCCCGCGCCGCCGACTTTTTCAATCGCCTGCGAGGTGGTTTCGGTAAATTCGTCAATATTGGCCCGCGTGCCCGGTCCGGCGGATTGGCTGGCGATCGAGGCCACGATCTCCGCGTAATGCACCTTCGCCACTCGCGAGACCGCGGCGACCATTGGGATGGTCGCCTGCCCGCCGCAGGTCACCATATTGACGTTGCCCTGATGGAGATTGGCCGCGAGGTTGACCACCGGTACGCAGTACGGGCCAATCGCCGCCGGCGTCAGGTCGATGACGCGGATCCCCGGCTTCGCTTCGCGCAGCGCGGCATCGTTTTTGATGTGCGCCCCGGCGCTGGTGGCGTCAAAAACAAAATCGATGTCGGCAAATTCCGCCATCTGCATCAGGCCGCCCACCCCTTCGTGGGTGGTCGCGACGCCCATGCGCCGGGCGCGGGCCAGGCCATCCGACTGCGGGTCGATGCCGACCATCACCGCCATCTCCAGATGCTGGCCGTGGCGCAGGATTTTAATCATTAAATCGGTGCCGATATTCCCGGAGCCGATAATGGCGACTTTACGTTTACGCATCACGATGTCCTTCTCCGGCGGCGACGAAGCGTGCCGCAACTGAGCCAATACCTTCGATATGGGCGACAAAGCTGTCCCCCTCGTTAATCGCCACCATCGGGCCTAACGCCCCGGTCAGCACGATATCCCCCGCCCGCAGCGGTTCGCCGAGACTCGCCAGCTTGCGCGCCAGCCAGACTGCGGCGTTCAGCGGATGTCCCAGGCACTCGCTGCCGCGGCCGCTGGAGACCAGCTCCTGGTTGCGGGTCATGTGCATGGCGCACTGCTTCAGATCCAGTCCTGCCGGGCGCTGCGCCGGGCCGCCAATGACGTACAGGCCACAGGAGGCGTTATCGGCGACGGTGTCGACAAAGCCGATTGACCAGTCGCGAATGCGGCTGCCCACCACCTCCAGCGCCGGCAGCACCCATTCGATGGCGTTATACAGCTCATCAAAGGTGGTATCGGCATGCGGCAGATCCTGCTTCAACACCAGGGCGATCTCGGCTTCCACTTTGGGCTGCAGCACGCGGCTAAACGGCACCTCGGCGTTGTCGCCGTAGCACATGTCGGCAAACAGGGTGCCGAAATCCGGCTGGTTGACCCCCAGCTGCTGCTGCACTTTGGGATGGGTCAGGCCCACCTTGCGGCCCACTACCCGCCGGCCATGGGCCACGTGGTGCTGGACGTTCAGACGCTGGATGGCATAGGCGGCGTCGGCATTGTCGACGCCGAGGATATCGCGCAGCGGGGCGATCGCCTGGCCGGTCTGTTCCGCGTCGCGCAGCTGCCGGGCCAGCGCGTCAAGAGAAAAAGTCATCATTTACTCCTTAAGCCCGTGCGAGGAAATTGAGCACCAGCTGATTAAAACTGTCGGCATGTTCCCACTGCGCCCAGTGGCCGCAGTCGCGGTAAATATGCAGTTCCGAACCGGCGATCCCGGCGAGCAGGCGCAACCCGGCATCCATCGGCACGAAGCGGTCATTGCGTCCCCAGACGATCAGGGTTGGCGCGGTGATTTCGCCCAGCCGCGGGCCAAAGTCAGGAAACTGCTTCGGGTTGGCTTCGAGGCTTTTGACGAAGTTGTCCAGATGATCGCGACGCGACAGCATATTGTTGAGACGCGCCTCGAACAGCGCCTCGGTGAGGTCGCGGGTGTCGAAGACGAAGATGCTCATCATCTTCTTCAGGTTTTCTATGGTCGGCTCGCGGTACAGGGCGTTCAGCAGCTTGATGCCCTCCGTCGGCATCGGCGTAAACAGGCTCATGCCGCCGGTCCCCCCGCCCATCAGCACCAGCTTCGCCACCCGCTCCGGCCAGCTCAGAGTGAAGGCCACCGCGCTATGGCCGCCCATCGAGTTGCCCAGCAGATGGACTTTATCGATCCCCAGCTGATCGACCACGCTTTTCAGAATCCGGGCGTTGAGGTCCGAACGCGAGCCGCTGTTGACGATAGCATCGCTTTTGCCCCACCCCGGACAGTCGAGGAGCAGCACGCGATAGCCCGCCTCGACCAGCGGGTCAATGTTACGGCTGAAGTTGGCCCAGCCGGTGGCCCCCGGCCCGGATCCGTGCAGCATGACCACAGTCTCTTTCCCGTCGCCGCAGTCATTGATATGGATGCGCAGCGTGCGGCCCCCCTCGTTGACATTGAGGAATCGGCTGGTGGCGGCTTCGGTTTGCGGTTGATAGCTCATGTTAGTCTCCCGGTTAATCAAATCTCGGTGGTGGCGCTCAGCGAGCCGAACCCGGCGATCCACTCGGGGATCGGCCGGTAATAGCGGCCTTCACTGCGCCAGCGGCCAAAAGCGGATAGCGCGGCAAAAGCGGCCACCCAGGTCTTAATTTCGTGCGTCGATTTCCCGGCCATCGCCGACAGCTCGTCGTTGCCGATCGCATCCAGCTCCGCCAGCCGCCCCTGCTCCAGCAGGCTCATAAAGCGGTTGTCCCAGACCGGGTTGAGGGGATGGAGCGAGCGCTGGTCTTCGGTAAACCGCCTGGCGGCGTTGATCACCCGCTGCTGGCGCCGTTCGCGTTCGTCCGGCGGCAGCTGTTTTCCGCTGCCGAGCAGGCGATCGCGCAGATGGGCGTCGGCCTTCGCCAGCTCCGGCACCGGCGGCTGGTGCGAGAGTCCGCCCGAGCCGAGGATCAGCACCCGCTTATTGAGGGTATTGAGAAAGCGGCCCATCGCCTCGCCCAGCAGCCGGGTACGTTGAAAACCCGGCAGCGGCGCGGCGACGCCGTTAATAAACACCGGCAGCACCGGCACACGGTCCAGGCCACCCAGCAGAAACTCCAGCGGCTGGGCGAAGCCATGGTCCACCTGCATGTTGTACGATACCGCCAGGTCGATACCGCTGTTGATCACGGCGTGGGCGCAGGCTTCCGCCAGCTCGGTCGGCACCGGCAGGTCGCCGGCGGCGCTGGCGAAGTCGCCAATGGCGGTGGCGCCGACGCCGAGGCAGAACGGCGGCATCACGTCATAGAAAAAACCGTTGTAGTGATCGGGAGCGAAGAGTACCACCAGCTCGGGCTCGAAAGCGGAGATCCGCCGCCGGGCGTCAGCAATCACCCCGTTCACTTCATCAAGGACCGCCTGCTCCGGGTCCACGAATCCCACCAGCGGAGTGTGGGAGAGACAGTGCAAATAGGCATCCATATCAGGCCACCTTCTCTTCAGTGCGGGCGGTATCCCCGGTTGCGAGGGTCATTTTTTCCGCCAGGGCGGTCAGCTGTGCGCCGAGGGTCTGCGGGATGGCGAGAGCGGCGACAAAGCGGTCCGATCTGACCACGGCAATGGCGGTGTTATGCTGAGCAAACCAGCTCTTCAGGCGATTTTGCGTATCGCCTACCCGCAGCGTGCCGGGGGCGTTATCCTGCTCGCGATGGATCTGCACCGCCGGCACCACCTGGATAAAGCGCACGCCAATCGCGCGCCAGCGAGCGATCTGCCCGGCGTCGAGCCCCCACTGCGGGTTGCAGCCCCAGCCGATAATGGCGAAATTCGCGCCGATGACGTCGTCGAGCAGCACGCTCTCGCCGCTCTCCAGCGTCACCTGCGGTTGAATAAACATTTTGCCCACCGGCGAGGTTTTGCCGGCGCCGTCGGTCAGCAGCGCCCCCTCGCGGTACTGCGGCATCGGCTTAAAGCGCATTTCGAGGAAGTAGCGCTTCACCGGCGGCAGGTAGTTCAGCAGCCAGGAGAGACCGTCGCGCACGGCCCCCTGCCAGCGCTTAGGCGGCGCCAGCACGTTGCCGGCGGTGACCGACAGATCAATCATCGCTTTCGCGTGGTCGCGGCGCTCCTGCTGGTAGCTGTCGAGCAGCGCCTCTCCCGCTTTACCGTTGACCACCAGCGCCAGCTTCCACGCCAGGTTGAAGGCGTCGCGCATGCCGCTGTTGTATCCCTGCCCCTGCCAGACCGGCATGATGTGCGCCGCGTCGCCGGCCAGCAGCACCCGGTCAATGCGAAAACGCTCGGCAAGGCGGGCATTATGGGTGTAGACCCGCTGGCGGATCAGCTCGACGCGGTCCGGGTCCGGCAGCACTTTGCTCAGCAGACGACGCATATTGTGCGGCTCGCTGAGCTGGGCTTCGGTTTCTCCGGGCATCACCATAAATTCAAAGCGGCGCACGCCATGGGGCAGCGCGGCGGAAACGTAGGGTCGCACCGGGTCGCAGCACAGGTAAACGTGCGGGGTGGCCAGCGGGTCGTTAGCGATATCGATGACGATCCACTGATTCGGCGCGGTCTTGCCTTCGAAGGGGACGTTCAGCGTACGACGAATAAAGCTGGCGCCGCCGTCGCAGGCCACCAGCCAGTCCGCGCGCACAGTCTCCCGCTCGCCGTCCGGTCCTTTAAGATTTAACGTGACACCGTCACCGTTCTGGCTAAAGGCTTCTACTTCGCGGGAGAAGAGGCAGCGGACCTGCGGGAAACGCTGCAGGCCGTTATACATCACCGCATCGACCTGCGGCTGAATGAAGGCGTTGCGCCGCGACCAGCCAAACTCATCGGTCATCGGTTGGATATCAGCAAAGCAGCGCCCCTTCGGGGTCAGAAAGCGCATGGCGTGCCACGGCGTGGTGTGCGGCAGCACGTCGTTCACCAGCCCTACCGCCTGCATCGCCCGCAGGGATTCATCGTCAATGCCGATGGCCCGCGGGTAATCGATCAGTGTGTCGAGCTTTTCCACCAGCAGCACGCTGATGCCCATCTGGCCAAGGTAGTTGGCCATCATCAGGCCAACCGGACCGGCGCCGGGGATGGCGACCTGAGCGGTATGCTGCACGGCGGGTTGAATATCGGGTGTAGATGTTGTCATTTTCAGCGACCTCACGACTCGGAAACTGCCCGGCTGACAGGCAATTTGTTAATCATGTGTAAACGTATTTTTATAATGGGCTGAGTATAGGGAGGGGGTTTTCGGCTACAATCAAAACATCGCCGAATGTGCACCAGGTGCACAACGCTGTTTATAAAGCATTTTAAGGAAGGATTTATGCGTGACGATGGGTCCACTGAGTACAAAACGGTGCGTGGGTTAAGCCGGGGTTTATTGTTATTAAAATTGTTAAATAAATTCGACGGCGGCGCGACGCCGGGCCTGCTGGCGGAGTTTAGCGGCCTGCATCGCACCACCGTGCGCCGGCTGCTGGAGACGCTGCAGGAGGAGGGTTTTGTCCGCCGCAGCCGCTCCGATGACAGCTTCCGGTTGACCATTAACGTCCGCCAGCTGAGCGATGGATTTCGTGACGAACATTGGATTTCTGCCCTCGCCACGCCGCTGCTCGGCGAGCTGCTGCGCGAGGTGCAATGGCCGACAGACATCACCACCCTCGACGTCGACGCCATGGTGGTGCGCGAGACTACCCACCGCTTCAGCCGACTGTCGTTTCACCGCGCGATGGTCGGACGGCGGCTGCCGCTGTTGCTCACCGCCTCCGGGCTGACGTGGCTGGCCTTTGCCCCCGACGCGGAGCGCGACGCCATCGTCAGCATGCTGGCCGCCCGTCCGGAAGCTGAGTATCAGCTGGCCCGCGAACCGGAACGGCTGGCGGCGATCCTCGCCCGCACCCGCCAGAACGGCTATGGCGAAAACTTCCGCGGCTGGCGGCAGGAGGAGAAAATCGCCTCCATCGCCGTGCCGGTCAGCAGCCAGCAGCGGGTTATCGGCTGCCTGAATCTGGTCTATATCGCCAGCGCGATGACCATTGAGCAGGCGGCGCAGAAGCATCTTTCCGCCCTGCAGAAGGTGGCGAGGCAGATAGAGGCCCGCATGGAAGAGGAAGAAGTGTGGTACGAAATGCCCTGATCGTGATGAGGGTAAATGCGATCACCCATTGCGCCCGGCTTCGTTATATAATTTAATACATAACGAATTTTTCACGCCATTCGGGCCACACCATGTCAAAACACCCCTTACTGCTGGGCCTGACGCTGCTCAGCGCCAGCCTGTTCACCGACCAGGCCTTCGCCGACCGCACCGTCACCGACCAGCTGGGTCGCCAGGTCACGCTCCCCGACCACATCACCCGCGTCGTGGTTCTGCAACATCAGACGCTCAACCTGCTGGTGCAACTGCATGCCGCCGAGGATATCGTCGGCGTCTTAAGCAGCTGGCAGAAACAGCTCGGGCCGCAGTTCGCCCGCTTTATGCCTGAGATCGGGCAACTGGCGACCCCGGGCGATCTCACCCAGGTCAATATTGAAAGCCTGCTGGCGCTGCGTCCGCAGGTGGTTTTTGTCGCCAACTATGCGCCGCCGGCGATGATCGCGCAGATCCAACAGGCCGGGATCCCGGTGGTGGCCATCTCGCTGCGCCAGGACGCCGCCGGGGAAAAAAATAAAATGAACCCCACCATGGCTGACGAAGAGCAGGCCTATAACGCCGGGCTGGTGGAGGGGATCCGCCTTATCGGCGAGGTCGTCGAGCGCCAGCCCGAGGCCGAGGCGCTGATTCACTACACCTTTGCGGCGCGCAAAAAAGCCAATGCGCCGGTGGCCGATATTCCACCGAACCAGCGGGTGCGGGTGTATATGGCCAACCCCGATCTGAATACCTACGGCGCCGGTAAATACACCGGGCTGATGATGGCGCACGCCGGGGCGCTGAACGTGGCGGCCGCCAGCGTAAAAGGCGCCCGTCAGGTGTCGCTGGAGCAGGTACTGGAGTGGAACCCGCAGGTGATCTTCGTCCAGGACCGTTATCCGCAGGTGGTCAAACAGATAGAGAACGACCCGCAGTGGCAGGCGATCGATGCGGTGAAACACCACCGCGTGTGGCTGATGCCGGAGTACGCCAAAGCCTGGGGTTACCCGATGCCGGAGGCCCTGGCGCTGGGCGAGCTGTGGATGGCGAAAAAACTCTATCCTTCGCGCTACCAGAGCATCGATGTGGACAGTAAAGCCAGGGATTACTATCAGCGTTTTTACCGCGTGGCGTGGACGCCAGATGCGCGCTAACCACCATCCCTGGCGGTTGCAGGGTAGCCTGGCGCTGGCGACGCTGGCGATCGCGGTCGCCTCGCTCTGTTTCGGCCAGTACCCGTTAAGCCTGCGCGCCGTTGGCCACACCCTGGTCCATTTGCCGCCAGGTGAAGGGGTGATCGGGCAGATCGTCTGGTCGGTTCGCCTGCCGCGCGTGGTCATGGCTCTGCTGGCCGGGGGCGCGCTGGGGCTGTGCGGCGCCACCTTGCAGGGCGTGTTCCAGAACCCGCTGGTGGACCCGCACATCATCGGGGTGACCGCCGGCTCCGCCTTCGGCGGCACGCTGGCGATCCTGTTGGGCGTCGGCGGTCTGCTGATGATGGCCTCGACCTTTTTCTTCGGCCTCATCGCGCTGGGGCTGATTTACGCCCTCGCCGCCCTGCAGGGGCGGGACAGCACGCTGGGGCTGATTCTGTCCGGGATCATTCTCAGCGGCTTCTTCGCCGCGCTGGTCAGCCTGATGCAGTACCTCGCCGATAGCGAAGAGACGTTACCGAACATTGTTTTCTGGCTGCTCGGCAGCTTCGCGACCGCCAGCTGGCATAAGGTTCTGCTTATGTCCCTGCCCATGGCGCTAGCCGCCGGGGTGCTGTGGAAGCTGCGCTGGCGTATCAACCTGCTGGCGCTGGAGGAACGCGATGCCCGCAGTCTTGGCGTTCCGGTGGCCGCGCTGCGTCGCGGCGTGCTGGTGTGCTGTGCAGTGCTGGCGGCAGCCCAGGTGGCGGTCAGCGGCAGCATCGCCTGGATGGGGCTGGTGGTCCCGCACCTCGCCCGTCTGCTGGTGGGCGCTGACCATCGTCGCCTGCTGCCCACCGCCTTCTGGCTTGGCGCCGCGCTGATGCTGGTGGTGGACGATCTGGCGCGCACGCTGACCCAGGCGGAAATCCCGATCGGGATCATCACTGCCCTGCTCGGGGCGCCGCTGTTTACCTTTTTACTGGTGCAATCCCGGCGCCGGAGTACCGCCCGATGAACAGCTCATTATCGCTGGAAGCGCTACGCTACGGCCACCGTCAGCCGCTCTTCGCCCCGCTCACGCTGACCTGCCGGCCCGGTGAGATCTGGGCGGTGCTGGGCGCCAATGGCCGGGGAAAAAGTACCCTGCTGGACACCCTGACCGGCGTGTTGCCGCCGCTGGGCGGCCAGGTGCAGTGCGAGGGGGGCATCGCCCTGGTCCCGCAGTCGTTTCGTCCCGCTTTTCGCTGGCGCGTGAGCGATGTGGTGCTGATGGGCCGTGCCCGTCATGTGGATCTCTTTGCCCAGCCTGGCGAGGAGGATGCCCGGCGGGTTGAGAACGCGCTGGCGCAGCTGGGGATTGCCGCCCTGGCCGGGGATGACTTCGGCGCCCTCTCCGGCGGCCAGCAGCAGCTGGTGCTGATTGCCCGCGCGCTGGTCAGCGCCAGCCAGAATATCCTGCTGGATGAGCCCTGCTCGGCGCTGGACCTCGGTAACCAGCAGGTGGTATTGCAGCTGATCGGCGACCTCGCTCACCGCCAGGCACGCACCGTCCTGTTCACCACCCATGATCCAAACCATGCGCTGCAGGTGGCCAGCCATACGCTGCTGCTTCTGCCGGAGGGCCAGTGGCTGGCAGGCGAGACCGCCGACGTGCTGAGCGAAACGCACCTCCGGCAAGCGTACGGCCTGCCGGTACGTCTGATCTACCATCCCGCGTCCGCGTCCCCTCTGCTGGCGCCGGGGTTTACTCTGCGTCGCTGAACGGCATAAAACCCGCCTGCCGGAGATACCCCTGGCCAACGTCGCCGAGGATAAAGCGATACAGGGCCAGCGCGGCGGGATCCGCCCTGAGGCGCGCCAGCTGGTAATCGCAACGAATATTCCACGGCGCCGGGATGGTCAGGGTACGCAGATCGTCGCAGGCGGCCAGCGCGGGGCCATAGTGCGCGTAGCCGATAAACAGATCCGCCAGATTCTGGCGAATAAGCCACGCGCCGGCTATCTCGCCCGGCGGCACGCTCAGTGAGTCTCTACCGCCGACCCGCGGCTGCGCCCGCCCGGCTATCGCGTTGCCCAACCCAGGATAGTGCGCCTCAATTCGGGCAAACAGTTGCCAGGTATAATCTCCCGACGGATCGCATCCCGGCGTGGAGGTCGCCAGCCGCAGGCGGGGCGTGCTGAGCAGCGCCAGCCAGTCCAGGCCATCGTTGTCCGGCGACCGCCGGGCGGTCAGCATCAGCTGGTTGCCGGCAAATCCCTGGCATTCCTGCGCCAGACCGACCTGCAGCAGCGCCTGCGGGTGCGCCGCGTTGGCGGACGCAAAAACCGCGCACGGCGCCCCGGCCTCGATCCGCTCGCGCAGCAGGCCGGCAGGGCCAAACTGCGCATCGACCGCCAGGCCAGTGTGCTGCTGAAAGTGCGCCACCAGCGGTAGGAAAGCGCTTCTCAGGCTTCCCGCCGCCAGCAGCGTGAGAGGAGTGGACATCATAGAGAGTCGCTATAAACCGGATAATATAACGCTATATTACCCGGTTTGCCGTCGCGTCAGTAGCGAATTTCCGCCAGCACGCGCAGCTGCTCGGGGGTGGCTACCGGCAGGTCGAAAAAGCGCAGATAAGCGGGGATCATTTCAAACAACATGTCGGTCCCGCGCTGGATATGGCACTGTCGCGCCTGAGCGGCCCTCAGCAGCGGGGTGTACTCCTGGGTCATCACCACCTCCCCCACCCAGGTGCCTGGCGCCAGACGGTCAACGTCCAGCGGCAGCGGATCGCTGGCCTTCATCCCCAGCGGGGTGGCATTGACCACCAGCTCGTGTCCGACAGGGTCGTGCTGCATCAGGGTGATATCGAGCTGCGGATAGTGCTGATGCAGCCGTCCGGCGAGGGCGTGCGCCACCTCGGGCCGGGTATCGTACAGGGTCAGGGCGCTGACTCCCGCCGCCGCGAGAGAGGCGGCGATAGCCGATCCTACCCCGCCGCTGCCGACCACCAGCGCCCGCGTCCCCTGCGGATTAAACCCTTTACGACGCAGGCCCAGCACAAAGCCGTCGCCATCGAACATATCCCCGGAGAGGCTGCCGTCGGCCTCGCGACGGATGGCATTGCAGGCGCCAGCGATGGCCGCCGTCGGGCTCAGGCGCTGGACCAGATCGCAGGTGGCGATTTTATGCGGCATCGTCACCAGCGCGCCGATGATGTTGGTCATCGTAAACAGCGGCGGAATAAACGCGGCGTAGTCCTCCGGCCTGACCCCCATCGGCACCACCTTCACGTCCACCTGCTGGTCGACGAACCACGGGTTATAGATCATCGGCGCCTTAAAACTGGCGGTCGGATAGCCAAGGTGCGCTATCAGCCGCGTATTTCCACTAATCACCATGCCTTGCTCCTTTGCTTACTGCGATAACTCGATACGTTTGACGTCGCCGAGGATAAACAGATAGGCCACCACGCCCAGCAGCGCGGCGCCGCCGATGTAGATCAACGCGTAGAAGAAATTGCCGAACCCGGCAACGATAAAGCCGATCACCAGCGGGGTGAGGATCCCCGCGAGGTTGGCGCAGAAGTTAAACAGGCCGCCGGTCAGGCCGCCCAGCCCCTTCGGGGCAATATCGGAGATCAGCGTCCAGCCAAGCCCCACCATTCCCTGACCAAAAAAGGCAAACGACATCACCAGGATCACCGCCAGGTCGCTCTGCAGCCAGTTGGCGGTAATGATGCAGCTGGCCATCAGCAGACCGGCGACGATCGGCAGCTTACGGCCAAGGTTGGCCGACCCGGTGGCCTTGAGCAGTTTGTCGGAGATCCAGCCGCCAAACATCACCCCGCCCGCGGCGGCGACAAACGGCAGGATGGAGAAGAAGCCCACCTTCAGCCAGGGCATATGCCGCTCGGTGGCCAGCCAGGTCGGGAACCAGGTGAGAAAGAACACCAGCACGGTATTGCCGGCAAACTGGCCGATGCTGGCGCCGATGATCTGCCGCTTGCTCAGCAGCTGGCGGACCAGCGGCCAGCTGAACGCCACCTGCTGGTCCGTCGGGGCGCTCAGGCCGCCGCCGTTTTCGATATGCTCGCGCTCCTGCTGGCTGAGGTGCGGATCTTCATGCGGTTCGCGGTAGCAGCGCCACCACACCAGGGCAAACAGAATACCGACCGCGCCGACGCTGACGAACAGCACCCGCCAGCCAAAGCCGTCCATGATCCAGAACAGCAGCGGCGCAAAGCAGGCCAGCCCGAGGTATTCCCCTACCGTGTACACCGCTGTGGCTTTCGCCCGCTCATGCTGCGGGAACCAGGCGCTGACCACCCGGCTGTTGACCGGAAAGCACGGCGCTTCGCTAATGCCGAGTCCGAAGCGGCACAGCAACAGTGTTTTCAGCCCCACCGCCATGCCGTGGAACAGGGTAAACAGCGACCATAGGGTCAGCGACAGAAAATAGGTCACTTTGTTGCCAAAGCGGTCAAGGAACAGCCCGCCGGGGATCTGCGCCAGGGCATAGGTCCAGGCGAAGGCGGAAAAAAGGATACCCATGATCGCCGGGTCGATCCCCAGCTCACCGGTGAGCTTTGGGGCGGCGATCCCCAGCACGGTGCGATCGAGGTAGTTGATCATGGTACCAATGGCCAACAGCGCAAGGATGCCGATGCGCCGCCGGGAGCGGCGCACGGTGACGGCAGGCTGGGCGGCAGCCGTCGGGTTAGGGCTATATGAGCTCATAGTCAGTTCCTGTCTCGGGTACAGAGGATGTTGTTATTGTGTTTAAAGCATAATGAACCATTTGATTCGGGCTAACAATACTGCATCGCCGCCAGACGGACGGCGGCATTCGCCGCGCCATAGAGCGCGTAACCGGCCCGTCGTTCGGTTAATTCAAAGAAAAAGCGCCCGGCGGTAAAGGGGCGGGTATAAAGATGCAGGAAGGCCCCGCCCTGCGGATCGCGGTCGTAGAGGAGCTGCCGCCGCTGCAGTTGCCCAACGTCCAGCTCGCCGCCGAAGCGCGCCAGCAGATCGTCATAATAATTGGCCGGGATCGGCAGCGCATGGCGGGCAACGTCGGCAAGCTGGTCGCAGGTGGCCGGCAGATCGCGGCAGGCAAAGGCCGCATGCTGCAGCCCTGCCCCCTGGTAGCAGGCGACCGAGCGGGCAATCTGCGTCGCCCGGCTCTGCGAAATATTCAGCGCCAGACGGATATCGCCCTGCGGGCTGCGCACCGCCAGACTGCGCACCAGTCCATACGGGTCCGGCAGCGTCTGCTCATGCTCAAGGGTAAAACCAAACACCGTGCGGAAGAACATCACCCAGTTGTCGCGGCTGTCGGCCTCCATCCCCAGCGCCAGATGGTCGATACCGAGATAATCCTCGCGCACCGTCAGTCCGTCGCGCAGATGAAAATCGCGCTCATAGATCCCTTCCCCGGCCTCGATGAGATAGATAAGGCTACCGTCCGGGGCGCAGATCGCCGGGATCGGCGTTTCGTTCGGCCCGGCATCGCCCTGCCAGGTGGCATACCCCAGCGCCCGGGCGCGGGCCACAATCGGCGCACTGCGATCGACCCGCAGCGCCATGGCGCACAGCGATACGCCGTGGCGTTGATAGAAATGATCGGCCCAGCTGTGGGGCTGATGGTTGATGACGATCCGCGCCCCGCCGTTGCGCCACAGCGTCACCTGTTTGGAGCGGTGGCTTCCCTCGTGCTGAAAACCCAGCGCCTGCAGATGCTGCCCCAGGCGCTGCGCCTCGGCGGCGCTGGCGGCAAACTCGATAAACTCCAGCCCGTGATAGACCGGCAGCGGCGGCGGTGAAAACAGATCGGCATCGCACGTCGGGAGCCGACGGCGGGTTTGCTCCTCCAGCCACAGCAGCGAACGATAACCATCTTTGGCCGTCGCGCCGTTCGGCGAGGCGCGAAAACCGTCATTAAAGATCTCCAGCGACCAGGGGCCGCGATAGCCGCAGCGGGTGACCTGCTCGGCAAACGGCTCCAGCGGCAGCTCGCCCTGCCCGGGGAAGCAGCGGAAATGGCGACTCCATTCCAGGAGATCCATTTTCATGTACGGCGCATCGGCGAGCTGAACAAAGGTGATTTTCTCCACCGGTACCGACGGTAGCGCGTCCAGCGTGTCGCCGCGGGCCAGAATATGGAAGCTGTCGAGCACCAGGCCCAACGCCGGGCTGTCCACCCGCCGCACCCGCTCCCAGGCCTGCTGCCAGCGGTTCACATGGGTTCCCCAGGCCAGCGCCTCATAGCCGATG
This sequence comes from Klebsiella sp. HMSC25G12, assembly GCF_001807705.1. Taxonomy (NCBI): domain Bacteria; kingdom Pseudomonadati; phylum Pseudomonadota; class Gammaproteobacteria; order Enterobacterales; family Enterobacteriaceae; genus Klebsiella; species Klebsiella sp. HMSC25G12. Next base: position 174,550 of record NZ_KV789908.1, read on the forward strand.
GTGATCCCCTCTTCTTCCGCCAGCGTGGCCAGCGCCCGCAGATCCGCGACCTGCAATTCGCTATCCGCCGAGCAGTCCGGCTGCACATTGCTGCACAGCAGCAGCGTGTCACAGCCCAGCTCGTGCATCAGGGCAAACTTGCGCCGAGCGCGGGCCATATTCGCCGCAAACTGCGCCCGGCTGGCGCCTTCAAAATCGCGAAAGGGTTGAAAAAGCGTGATTTTTAACCCTAAATCGGCGGCAAGCTGGCGGATTTCCGCCGGCGTCCCCGTATAATAGAGCAGATCGTTCTCGAAAATTTCCACACCCTGATAGCCCGCCGCCGCAATAGCGTGCAGCTTCTCAGGCAGGGTGCCGGAAATCGAAACGGTGGCGATAGAGCGCAGCATAAGGTCCTCGGGTCAACAACTGACGTGAGCCTTGAATATGTATCATTTGGTTCATTTGCGCCATACTAGGTTGCTAAATTGTGATCATTATGTGTATTTTTTGTCACCCAAGAAAAAGGAGTTGCCATGACCGTCGTTGCTCATGATGAAGCACAATCCCTGAAGGCGCGGATTTTCAGCGCCGCTATCGCTGTTTTTGCTGAACACGGGCTGTCAGGCGCCCGCATGGAGCAGATCGCCACCGAAGCGCAGACCACCAAGCGCATGGTGGTTTACTACTTCAAAAGCAAAGAGCAGCTCTATCAGGAGGTGCTGCAGTATGTGTATGCGCGGATCCGCGAAACCGAGCAGCAGCTGGGGCTGGAGAATGTGCCGCCGGTGGAGGCGCTGGTGCGGCTGGTGCGCTGGAGCGTGCGTTATCACGCCACCCACGCGGACTATATGCGGGTGATTTGCATGGAGAATATGCAGCGCGGCAAGTGGTTACAAACCTCGGGTGAACTGAAACCGCTGAATCGTACCGCCCTGTCGATTCTGGAAGACATTTTACAGCGCGGCCAGCAGCAAGGCGTCTTTCAGGCGGGGCTCGAAGCACGCGATGTGCACCGGTTAATCAGCAGCTTCAGCTTTTATCAGGTGTCGAACTTCTACACCTTCAGCAGCCTGTACCTTGACGATCCGTTGCCCGCCATCGACGACGAAGCGATGGTGGCCCACCACTGTGACATTGCCGTCCGGGCGGTGATCCGCTTCGTGATTTCCTGACCCGCCGGCGAAAGACGTTAATGCCCGGAAAGGGCGTGAATGACTTTCTCCATGGCCTCCACGGTGAGCGCCGAACGCTGAATTTTGGCGTTCGCCAGCGAGGTGCGCAGTACGCCGGCAATGACAATGTGTTTCGGCTCCTGGCCCAGGTCTCGCATTTCCAGCACCACTTTACCCACCACGCGGCACATTTCCTGGTACAGCTCGTCGTCTTTGGCTTTATTTCCCATCTGGTTTTGCTCGCACTTTATTATTATCAATCAATTCATTATTGATAGATTTTTTCCGCAACGCAAATTATCCCCGGCGGAATGGGCCAATGGCGCATTTTACTGGTTCATCACGCGAGAAAAAGCGCCTTCCGCTGCCCCTTTGCCTGCCCGGTGATGAAAAAATGTGTTGCGTACTTTTATGCATAACGTGCCGGTTTTGTTACGCGTTTTGTCCATAATTTGAAACGAGGTTTTTATTTTCCTTTTTGATTTCGGCAGCGTATAATGCGCTTCGATTCTTTCTTGAATGGTTTCAGCGCATTGGACTGCATGATAAAACGCATAACACCTTGCCACATTTCATGGGCTGAACCGCCAGCACACATTCTTCTGCACGCTCCGGGGTTGTCACCTATCCTTAGGGCGTGGCTTAGCAACTTTCGTAATACAGGTTTGGCTCCCCGGCAGTGCGCCCGCGGAGCGAGAATTCCATATCCTTCACAACTTAAAGACTAAAACTGTCATGAAAAAGACCAAAATTGTTTGCACCATCGGTCCGAAAACCGAATCTGAAGAGATGCTGACCAAAATGCTGGAAGCCGGCATGAACGTGATGCGTCTGAACTTCTCCCACGGTGACTATGCGGAACACGGTCAGCGCATCCAGAACCTGCGCAATGTGATGAGCAAAACCGGTAAGAAAGCCGCTATTCTGCTGGACACCAAAGGCCCGGAAATTCGTACCATCAAGCTGGAAGGCGGCAACGACGTCTCATTGAAAGCAGGCCAGACCTTCACCTTCACCACCGATAAATCCGTCGTCGGCAACAACGAAATCGTTGCAGTGACCTACGAAGGCTTCACGTCTGACCTCACCGTCGGCAACACCGTTCTGGTGGACGATGGCCTGATCGGCATGGAAGTGACGGCTATCGAAGGTAACAAAGTTATCTGTAAAGTGCTGAACAACGGCGACCTTGGCGAGAACAAAGGCGTAAACCTGCCGGGCGTCTCCATCGCCCTGCCGGCGCTGGCAGAGAAAGACAAACAGGATCTGATCTTCGGTTGCGAACAGGGCGTGGACTTTGTCGCGGCCTCCTTCATCCGTAAACGTTCCGACGTCGTCGAGATCCGTGAGCACCTGAAAGCCCACGGCGGCGAAAACATCCAGATCATCTCCAAAATCGAAAACCAGGAAGGCCTGAACAACTTCGACGAAATCCTCGAAGCTTCTGACGGCATCATGGTTGCTCGTGGCGACATGGGCGTTGAGATCCCGGTTGAAGAAGTTATCTTCGCCCAGAAAATGATCATCGAAAAATGTATCCGCGCGCGCAAAGTGGTTATCACCGCGACTCAGATGCTGGACTCCATGATCAAGAACCCGCGTCCGACCCGCGCTGAAGCCGGCGACGTGGCCAACGCCATCCTCGACGGTACCGATGCAGTGATGCTGTCCGGCGAATCCGCGAAAGGCAAATACCCGCTGGAAGCCGTCACCATCATGGCCACCATCTGCGAACGTACTGACCGCGTGATGACCAGCCGTCTGGACTTCAATAACGACAACCGTAAACTGCGCATCACCGAAGCGGTGTGCCGCGGCGCGGTAGAAACCGCTGAGAAACTGGAAGCGCCGCTGATCGTTGTCGCCACCCAGGGCGGTAAATCCGCACGCGCTGTGCGTAAATACTTCCCGGACGCCACCATCCTGGCCCTGACCACCAACGAAACCACCGCTCGCCAGCTGGTGCTGAGCAAAGGCGTTGTGCCGCAGCTGGTGGAAGAGATCGCCTCTACCGATGACTTCTATCATCTGGGCAAAGATCTGGCGCTGAAAAGCGGCCTCGCGCGTAAAGGCGACGTGGTGGTGATGGTTTCCGGCGCATTAGTGCCGAGCGGTACCACTAATACGGCTTCCGTACACGTGCTGTAATAATTTACAGGTTAATTGGTTTTTTTTAATAAAGCGCCTCTCGGGGCGCTTTTTTTTATTCATTGATTAGCTCTTCCTATTAAAAATGCAAATCGGAATTTACTATTTAATAAGAGATTATCTAAGATGAATCCGATGGAAGCGCGCTGTTTTCACTCGCCTTTTTCAGCGATTTTGTCCAATTCGATGCTTCTTTGAGCGAACGATCAAAAATAAGTGCGTTCAGGTAAAAAAAATATTCTCATCCCAAAAAACTTTGTGTAATACTTGTAACGCTACATGGAGATTAACTCAATCTAGAGGGTATTAATAATGAATCGTACTAAACTGGTACTGGGCGCGGTAATCCTGGGTTCTACTCTGCTGGCTGGTTGCTCCAGCAATGCTAAAATCGATCAGCTGTCTTCTGACGTTCAGACTCTGAACGCTAAAGTTGACCAGCTGAGCAACGACGTGAACGCAATCCGTTCCGACGTTCAGGCTGCTAAAGACGACGCAGCTCGCGCTAACCAGCGTCTGGACAACCAGGCTCACTCTTACCGTAAGTAAGAGTTCTGGTAATAAAAATGGCGCACTCTGTGCGCCATTTTTTTTGCCCTCAGCATGAGGGCTACTGGGTAAGCAGGCTGTTGTCTGACGGCGTGTTCTGCGCCGACAGCGTAGCTGGCGCACTCCCCGTCCCCGTGGACACCACCACCGGATATCCCGCCCTTCTCGACATCGCTTTTTTCAGCTGTGCATCATCGACCGCTTTATCCTCTGCGAAGGCGTGAAACGCCGCAGGCAGCGTGTAGGCGATGGTCCGGGTGTTTTCCCCTTCCGTCTGCGAAAGCGGCCTGTGGACCTCGACATAGCGTTTACCATCCGGTTCGACGGCAAACTTCACCGGCTGATTGATAATCCGTACCGGCGTCCCGGTTTTCACCTGGTTGAACAGCGCTTTGATGTCATCGGCGTTCATTCGCATACAGCCTGAGCTGACGCGTAAACCGACGCTGTCCGGCGCGTTGGTGCCATGAATCAGATATTCGCCGTTGCCATAGGCCAGACGCAGCGCGTAGCGCCCCAGCGGATTGTACGGCCCGGCCGGGACCACCGCTGGTAACGTCACCCCTTTCTCCAGCGAACGCGCCCGAATGCCCGCGGTGGGCGTCCAGGTCGGGTTGGGGATCTTCTGCCCGATGCGGGTGGTCATCTCAGGCGTTTCCAGCCCTAACTGGCCGATACCCAGCGGATAGACCTGCACCTGATTATCTCCCGGCGGGAAGTAATACAGCCGCAGTTCCGCAAGGTTGACGACAATCCCCTCTCGCGGTACGTCGGGGAGCAGCATCTGGGAGGGGATCAGGACCTGAGTACCTGGCTTCGGCTGCACCGGCGCGATGGTATCGTTGGCTTCGAGGATCAGCATCGCCGCGGTATCGAAATGGCGGGCGATCGCCTGCAGGTTGCGGTCTCCCTCCTGTACGGTCCAGTACTGGTTCTGGCCAATCAGCCGGCTGTTGGCGGGAGGAAGCGGGTAGTCGACGGCCCAGGCGGCCGAGGAGGCGCCAAGCGCGCTGAGAAGGGCTAAGGTGATCATCGTTTTGCGTTTCATACTGAGATTCCTTCTTTCGCTGATAAAACGCCAGGAGACTGAACGGCGGCAGGAGCAGAACCCCTACCGGACGTAACAGAATGAAATCTACCTGTTTATTCTAGCTAATATTTGCGGCTTTCGCGCGGATCGCACGGATCATGGCTTCAAGCCCTTGCGAGCGGGAAGGCGTCAGGTGTTGGGTGAGCGCCATTTTTTCAAACCACGGGCGCACATCGAACTCGATGATATCCTGGGCGGTCATCCGATCATAAAGGATAAACACCACCGCAATCAGCCCTTTGACGATCGCCGCATCGCTGTCACCGCGCAGGGTGATAACGCCGGAGGGGTCCTGCGCCATCACAATCCACACCTGGCTTTGGCAGCCCTGAATAATGTTCTGCACGCTATGTTCTTCCGGGCTTAGCGGCGCCAGCCGCTGGCCCAGCTCAATGATATAGAGATACTTCTCTTCCCAGTTGGCGCAACGGCTAAAATTGCGCAACAGTTTGTCTTTGTCTGGTAGTGCCGCCATCGTCACGTCCTTTACCCTAATAATTTGTGGATCCGCTGCAGGCCGGCCACCAGGCGGTCCACCTCTTCCGTGGTATTGTACATCGCCAGCGAGGCCCGACACATAGCCGGTACCTGATACCGGGCCATCAGCGGCATGGCGCAGTGGTGCCCGGTTCGCACCGCGATACCGTAGTTGTCGAGGAAGCTGCCGACGTCATAGGCGTGATGCTGGCCGAGGTTAAAGGCGATCACCCCTTTGCGCTGCGCCGGCCCGTAGAGGATCAGATCCGGCACGGCGCGCAGAGCCTCCAGCGCATAGCGCATCAGGGTCTGCTCGTACTCCGCGATCTGCGTCAGCCCCAGTTGGCTGACGTAGGTCAGCGCCGCGCCGAGGCCAATGATCCCCCCGGTATTCGGCGTACCGGCCTCAAAGCGCCACGGCGCCCGGTTCCAGGTGGTGCCTTCCGTCAGGCTGACGGTGGCGATCATCGACCCGCCGCCTTCCCATGGCGCCATCGCCTGCAGTAGCTCGGAACGGCCATAGAGCACGCCGATCCCGGTCGGGCCATACAGCTTGTGTCCGGAGAAGACGTAGAAATCGCACCCCAGCGCCTGCACATCTACCGGGTGGTGCATCACCGCCTGAGCGCCATCCACCAGCACTTTCGCGCCATGCTGATGCGCAAGGGCAATCAGCGCCGCCAGCGGGTTTTCCGTCCCCAGCACGTTGGAGACCTCGGTTATCGCCAGCAGGCGGGTGCGCGTGTCAAACAGTCCCGGGACAACATCCAGTTGCAGGGTGCCGTCCGGGTTCAGGGGGATCACCCGCAGCTCAGCCCCGACGCGGGCGCACAGCATCTGCCACGGCACAATGTTGGCGTGGTGCTCCATTTCGCTGATGATGATGTTATCCCCGGCGCCGACGTTGGCGTTTCCCCAGCTGTTGGCCACCAGGTTGATACCCTCGGTGGTGCCGCGGACGAACACCACTTCCTCCGCCGACCCGGCGTTAAGGAAGGTGGCCGCCTGCTGACGCACGGCTTCCATCCGCGCGGTGGCTTCCGCGCTGAGGGTATGGATGCCGCGGTGCACCGCCGCGTAGCCGTGGCGATAGAATTCCGCTTCGGCGCCGATCACCGCCTCCGGCTTCTGGGCACTGGCGGCGCTGTCGAGATAGGCCAGTGGCTGACCGTTGACCTCCCGGTTCAGTACCGGAAAATCGGCGCGAACCCGTTCTACTGAAAATGTCATACAGTGCCTCCCGGCAAATGCTGTCCAATCCGCGCCAGCACCTGCTCTCTGAGCGCATCGCTGCGGATAGCCTCGGTGAGCTCGGCGGCGAAGGCGTAGAGGATCATCTGCTGCGCCGCCTGCTGTTCGATACCGCGCGAGCGCAGATAGAACAGCTGTTCTTCATCAATGCGCCCGACGGTCGCCCCGTGGCTGCATTTCACGTCATCGGCGTAAATCTCCAGCTGCGGTTTGGTGTCGACCTCCGCCAGCCGCCCAAGCAGCAGATTGTTATTGGTCATCTGGCCGTCGGTTTTCAGCGCGTGCGGCGCGACGTTGATCAGCCCGTTAAACACCGCCCGACCCTTATCGCTGACGATGGTTTTGTGCAGCTGGCGGCTGTTGCAGTAGCCAACCTGATGGTCGAGCCAGGTGCGGCTGTCGCAGACCTCATTTTTCACCGGCATCGCCAGCGAATTGAGGCGCAGATTGCTGTTTTCACCGCCCAGGCGGGTGCTGGTGTGATGACGCAGCACCTGCCCGCCGAGCAGGAAACTGCTGCTGAAGGCCGAGGCGTCGCGGCCCAGCAGCAGGTCGTTATGGGCGAAGTGGTAGCTGAGCGCGTTCTCAAACGCCAGCTTGATATGCTGGAGGTGCGCGTTATCGGCCACCGTCATGGTCAGTCGCCCGCCGGTGAAGTGCGGCTGCTCATTGAGGCTCAGGTAATGTTCGACCACGGTCGCCTCCGCCCCGCTTTCCAGCGCCAGGTGATGGCGATAGTGGGCGGTATTCAGCGCATCGCCGGCCAGACCGCGGGTGATATGCATCAGCAGCAGCGGCTTATCCAGGCGGCGGTTGCGCGGTACGCGAAGGCGGGTCACCGTCTGCGCCAGGCTTTCGGTCAGATGGAGAAACACCTCCGGATGCAAAGCATCCGGCAGATGCTGGCGTTGGTTATCGACGCTGACCTCCACGCCGCTGGCGGCGAGATCGTCGCTCAGCTCAGGATGATAGCGGCCATCGATAAACACCAGCCGCCAGGCGTCCAGCGGCAGCGCCAGCGCATCACGCTGTTCAGCGCTGAGCGATGCCCCCTCGTCGGCGACAAAGTGACCGTTGAGTAGCGCATCCAGCGGGGTGTATTTCCAGTCCTCGTGCTTACGTGTCGGCAGCCCCAGGCGCAGCAGCTGCTGCAGATGCTGGGTGGCCTCCGCCGTACGCTGGCCGCCCTGCGCTTCAAACAGGTGGTGCCACTGCTGCAGCGCGTTACTGCTGTTCGGTAAGCCAGCCATAGCCCTGCTCCTCCAGCTGTTTGACGAGGGTGAAATCCCCCGACTTCACAATCCGCCCCTGATACAGAACATGGACGTAGTCCGGCTTGATATAGTCAAGAATGCGCTGATAGTGGGTGACAATGATGAAGGCGCGTTTGCCGTCGCGTAGCGAGTTGACACCTTCCGAGACAATCTTCAGTGCATCAATATCCAGCCCGGAATCTGACTCATCAAGAATGCACAGCTCCGGCTCCAGCACCGCCATTTGCAGAATATCGTTACGCTTTTTCTCCCCGCCGGAGAAGCCAACGTTCACCGAGCGGGTCAGCAGATCTGCCGGCATCTGCAGCAGCCTGATTTTCTCTTCCATCAGATCCTGGAAGTCGAAGCGATCCAGCGGCTCCTGGCCGCGATAGTTGCGCACGGCATTCAGCGCGGTCTGCAGGAAGAACTGGTTGCTGACGCCGGGAATTTCCACCGGATACTGGAAGGCCATAAAGATACCTTCTCCGGCGCGATCTTCCGGGGCAAGTTCCAGCAAGTCTTTACCCTTAAATTCGACGCGGCCGCCGGTCACCTCGTAATCCTCACGCCCGGCCAGGGTGGCCGAAAGCGTACTTTTCCCCGAGCCGTTTGGCCCCATAATGGCGTGGACCTCCCCCGGGCGCACCTCAAGGTTCAGCCCGCGCAGGATCGCTTTATCTTCGACGGCGACGTGTAAATCTTGAATACTTAACATCTTTTTTCCTTAATTATCAGCCGACGCTATGTTCAAGGCTAATGGCCAGCAATTTTTGCGCTTCGACGGCGAACTCCAGCGGCAGTTCGGAGAAGACGTCTTTACAGAAACCGTTGACGATCATCGAGATGGCATCGTCTTCGCTGATCCCGCGCTGTAAACAGTAGAACAGCTGATCTTCGCCAATCCGCGAAGTGGTCGCTTCATGTTCCAGCTGGGCGCTGTTGTTGCGGCATTCCACATACGGGAAGGTATGCGCCCCGCAGTCCGGGCCGATCAGCATCGAATCGCACTGGGTGAAGTTGCGGGCATTGGTGGCGGTCGGCATGATTTTGACCAGCCCGCGATAGCTGTTCTGGCTGTGTCCGGCGGAGATCCCTTTCGAGATGATGGTCGAGCGGGTGTTCTTGCCGATATGGATCATTTTGGTGCCGGTGTCCGCCTGCTGGTGACCGCTGGTCAGCGCTACCGAGAAGAATTCGCCGATCGAGTTATCGCCGCGCAGGATGCAGCTGGGGTATTTCCAGGTGATGGCCGAGCCGGTTTCCGACTGGGTCCATGACATCTTGCTGTTCTCCCCTTCGCACAGCGCGCGCTTGGTGACGAAGTTGAGAATGCCGCCGGTGTTGTTGTCGCCGGGGAACCAGTTCTGCACCGTGGAGTATTTCACTTCCGCATCTTTATGGATGATGACTTCAACGACCGCCGCATGCAGCTGATAGCTGTCGCGCACGGGCGCCGAGCAGCCCTCAATATAGCTGACGTAGCTGCCTTCATCGGCCACCAGAATGGTGCGTTCAAACTGCCCGGTCTTTTCGGCGTTGATGCGGAAATAGGTCGACAGCTCCATCGGGCAGCGGACGCCCTTCGGCACATAGATAAAGGTGCCATCCGAAGCCACCGCGGCGTTCAGCGCGGCGAAGAAGTTGTCATTGCCTGGCACCACGGTACCCAGATACTTTTTCACCAGTTCCGGATGGTCGTGGATCGCCTCGCCGAAAGAACAGAAGATGATCCCCTGCTCCGCCAGCTTTTCGCGGTAGGTGGTCGCCACCGACACGGAGTCGAATATGGCGTCCACCGCCACCTCGCGCCCTTCACGTACCGGCACGCCCAGCTGGTTAAAGGCTTCTTCCACCTCGCTGGTCAGGAAGGTGTTGGCCCCGGTCTGCTGCACCGCGCCCGGCTCTGAAGCGCAGGTCTCATCGCAGTTGCCGCAGGAGGGGGCGGAATAGTAGCTGTAGTCCTGATAATTCAGCTTATCGTAATGCGCCTTCAGCCAGTGCGGCTCCTCCATCTCCAGCCATGCCCGGAAAGCATTGAGCCGAAACTCCAGCATCCACTGCGGCTCATTGCGACGGGCGGAAATGGCCCGGACCACCTCTTCATTAATCCCTTTGGCCAGCTCATCGGTCTGCAGCCGGGTGAAAAAGCCCTCTTTATAATTGAGCGGGCCGCCGGTCCAGGTTTTGACATCGTCAGTTGCTTCAGTATTACGCGACATAGTTACTCCGCCTGCACCCCAAAACTTTCGCCACAGCCGCACTCGTGCTGCGCTTTCGGGTTATGAAATTTAAAGATTTCATTTAAACCTTCCCGGACGTAATCGAGCTCCGTGCCGTCAATGAACGGCATCGCCTGCAGCGGCGCCCACAGTTTCGCCCCGTCATGTTCAAAGAGCAGATCGTCGGCTGCCGGCTCGGCAATCATTTCGAGCACATAGCCAAAACCGGCGCAACCGCTGGTTTTTATCCCCAGCCGCAGCCCTTTTTTGTCCGGTTGCTTGCGCATCAGATCGCGAATATGCGCGGCAGCGGCCGGCGTCATGGTCAGTCCCTGCCAGCTAAAATCGGCGGGATTAAAGGTTCCTGCTTGTACTTCCATCGATAGACCTCCAGGTTGGCGCCATCAAGGCATACCGCCATGTTAGTGATAATGATTATCACTTCAACCCATCTGCAGCAGGGGTATTGCCCCATTTAGCGCTTTTTATAAGCATAGACCCTCGCCCGGGGATTATCAGGGTGTGCAGGGTGAACTTAATCTTTTGATTTATAATATGTTATTCTGAAATCGTTCTATATTCGCACGCAATGGTAAAGATGTATCGAAAATACCGATTTATGCAATAGCAGATGACCCGGTTCCTGTTTATCGCACAGCCTGGAGAAGGAAAAGTGACAGTGTCACCTAAAGGCCAACAAGGCCGAGAAGGCGCAGGTCCGGTGGTCAGGATAAGAAAGCGCCAGTCCGTGACGCTTTCAGAAAGCAACAATCGCCGCTCGCCAGGCCGCGATCCAGGGAATGAAAACTGTGATGAAACGGGTAAATGGATTGCCAGGCAGGGTAGCGGTTGGCTAGGTGCCTTTTCTGACCAGGCGGGCGGCCTGAACAAAAACCTCATCTTCCACCCCGTCCCCCTTCTGTCTGCCCAGTCTCACCAGTTCATCCACGATACTCCCCTGATTAATCTGCTTCTGTGTAGCCACTAAGCTAATGACCGCCGCGCCGATGGCCATGCCAATCAATGCCGTTTGTTCATCTTTATCTTTCATGGTGTCGCTCCGTCTGTCCTCCAGAGAAAGGCTAGCAAAAGATACCACCAGCTCAATTTCAAATTCATCTTCTTTACACCTCCCGGAAAACCCAGACGCCGCGCTGACCTCTCCTTCCCCCTGGTGGCGATGGCGCAAAGCGCTGTCGCCTCATACCGGGTCTTTATTTTGCCAGCTTCACGTTGCGCGGAAATAAATAAAAATAACGCGCGCGCCGAAGAGTAAAAAAAGGAAATAACAGCCTCAGCGATAAAACCAGATTATTCCAGCAGGGAATAGCTGGGATGCTAATATTTCATTTCCCCACCGGTTTTTAGAAGCCTATAGTTTTTTTGCCTGCAGAACATCCACTTAGGTTAAAAGACATAAGGACATAATAATGATTGTTTCAGCCCCCAGCGATTATCGCGAAGCCGCTCGTCGCCGTCTGCCCCGCTTCCTTTTCGATTATATTGACGGTGGCGCGGTGGCGGAAAATACCATGAACGCCAACGCCACCGAGCTTGCTTCGGTAGCCCTTCGCCAGCGCGTGCTGTGCGGGGCGGGCGAACCGACGCTGGCCACCACGATCCTTGATGCCTCATGGGCGATGCCCGTGGCGCTGGGGCCGGTCGGCGCCACCGGGATGTACGCCCGCCGCGGCGAAGTTCAGGCGGCCCGCGCCGCCTCCCGCGCCGGGATCCCGTACACCCTGTCCACGGTGTCGGTCTGCTCCATTGAAGAGGTGGCGAGCCAGGCCAGCGGCGCACTCTGGTCCCAGCTGTACGTGCTGAAAGATCGCGGCTACATGCGTAATGCGCTGGAGCGCGCGTGGGCCGCCGGCATGAAAACCCTGGTATTCACCGTCGATATGCCGATCCCCGGCTCGCGGTATCGGGATAATCGATCAGGCATGTCCGGGCCGCACGCCACCCTGCGACAGTATCTCCAGGCCTGTACTCATCCACGCTGGGCAATGAACGTCGGGCTGGCGGGCAGGCCCCTGTCGTTCGGTAATATAGAAGCCTACACCGGCCACAAAATGACCATGGACGACTACATGGGGTTCATCAGCAACAACTTCGACCCGTCCATCGCCTGGCACGATCTGGAGTGGATCCGCGACAGCTGGCAAGGGAAATTAATCATCAAAGGGATCCTCGATGCCGACGATGCGCGCAATGCCGTACGCCTCGGCGCCGATGGCATTGTGGTGTCGAATCATGGCGGCAGACAGCTCGATGGCGCCATCCCCACTGCCCGGGCGCTACCAAGGGTGGTGGATGCGGTCGGCGACGATCTGACGGTGCTTGCTGATTCCGGGGTGCGCTCCGGCGTGGACGTCATTCGCCTGCTGGCCCTCGGCGCGAAGGGCGTGCTGCTCGGGCGGGCCTATATTTATGCCCTGGCCGCGGCGGGCGAAGCGGGCGTGGCGCATCTGCTGCGCTTATTTGCCGAGGATATGAAGGTCACCATGACCCTCACCGGCGCAACCTCGCCATCGGCCATCAGCCTCGATTGCCTTGACCGTCTCGAACAGGATCAACATCGCACTCATGCGGTGCCGGTATCCTTACCCGCCTGACGCTGCCCAGGGCCGGGCCTGACCGCGTTTATCGGCCAGGTCCGGCAAGAGGGAATTACCCCTGCGGGTGCAGCGCCGGGTGTTGCACTGCGTCAGCCGGGGGCTGAGGTCGGATGCGGAACCAGATCGCGTACATGGCCGGCAGGAAAATAAGGGTCATGATGGTTCCCCCCAGCGTCCCGCCAATCAGCGTATAGGCGAGCGTTCCCCAGAAGACCGAATGGGTGAGCGGAATGAACGCCAGGATCGCCGCCAGCGCGGTCAGCAGAACTGGGCGGGCGCGCTGTACTGTCGCCTCCACCACCGCGTGGAACGGATCGAGCCCTGCCTGTTCGTTGTGGTGGATTTGGCCAATCAGGATCAGCGTATTGCGCATCAGGATCCCCGACAGGGCGATCAGGCCCACAAGAGCATTGATGCCAAACGGCTGATTGAACAGCAGCAGTGTCGGCACCACGCCAATCAGCCCCAGCGGCGCGGTCAGGAAAACCATGACCATCGCCGACAGCGAACGCACCTGCAGGATAATGATCAGCAGCGTGAGGGCGATCATGATGGGAAATAACGGCACCATCGCCCGGGTGGCTTTGCCTGATTCCTCGATCGACCCCGCCGTCTCGATGCGATACCCCGGCGGCAGCGAGTCGATAATGGGCTGCAGCGGTTTCATCAGCGCGGTGGAGACATCCGGCGGCTGCAGGTTATCCGCGACATCTCCGCGAACGGTGATGGTCGGCGTGCGATCGCGACGGCGAAGCAGCGGGTCCTCCATTCTGATCGACACGTCGCCAATCTGTGACAAGGGAACCCGCTGCCCGCCGCTGCCCACCAGGGTGAAGTCGGCGATTTTCGCCGGATCCAGACGGATATCGCCCGCCGCGCGGCCGATGACCTGCACGGCGCGAATATCTTCCCGAACGGTGGTGATGGGGATCCCTGACAGCAGGAACTGCAGCTGCTGGGCGACGGACTGGGAGCTGAGTCCGCTCGCCTGCAGCCGGTCCTGATTGAGGCTGAAATGCATCACCGGCACCCGCGAACCCCAGTCGGTATTGACGGTGCGCATCAGCGGACTGGCCTGCAGCACCGATTTAACCCGTTCGGCGATGTCGAGCAAGGTGTGCGGATCGGGCCCCATCACCCGCCAGGCAACCGGATAGGGCGAATAAGGGCCAAAGACCAGCTGAGTGACACGCACCCGCGCTTCCGGCGCCAGGCCATTGGCCACCGCCTCCCGCAGCCGCAGCTTGAGCGCCTCGCGGGCGTCCTGACCGTCGGTCAACACCACCAGTTTGGCAAAGGAGGGATCGGGCAACTCCGGGGCCATCGCCAGGTAAAAGCGCGGCGCGCCCTGGCCGATATAGCTGGTGACAATCTTCGCCTCCGGCTGCTGCTGCAGCCAGTGCTCAATTTTCGCCGTCGCGGCGCTGGTCTGGATAATCGACGACCCGTAAGGCATTTGTACTTCAACCAGTACTTCCGGACGATCGGAGGTGGGGAAAAACTGCTTTTTCACCAGGCTCATTCCCAGTATCGCCACCATAAACAGCACCACCACGCTGGCGGCCACGCGCCATTTGCGGGCGATAACCCGGGTCAGCAGCCGACGGAAACGCTGATAGCGCGGGGTGTCATACAGCGCGGCGTGGCCTGCCGTCGCAGGCTTTCTGTCCGGCAACAGGTGCACCCCCAGCCAGGGGGTAAAAATCACCGCCACAATCCAGGAGGCAATCAGCGCGATACCGACGATCCAGAACACGTTGCTGGCGTACTCCCCGGCGGTGGACTGCGCAAATCCATTGGGCATAAAGCCTACGGCCGTTACCAGGGTACCGGCCAGCATGGGCGCCGCGGTATGGCTCCAGGCATAGGCGGAGGCTTTGAGGCGGTCGTACCCCTCCTCCATTTTGACCACCATCATTTCGATGGCAATGATGGCATCATCCACCAGCAGGCCCAGGGCGAGGATCAGCGAGCCGAGAGTGATACGGTCGAAGTTTTTGCCGGTCGCCTCCATCACCACAAACACCACGGCCAGAGTTAAAGGCACCGCCGCCGCGACCACCACCCCCACGCGCCACCCCATGCTGACAAAGCACACCGCCATCACCACCAGCAGGGCGACAAAGAATTTGATCATGAACTCATCGACTGCGGCGCTGATATTCACCGACTGATCGGTCACTTTGGTCAACGACATGCCGAGCGGCAGGCTCTGATTGATGCTGGCCGTTTCGGCGTCCAGCGCTTTCCCCAGCGCCAGACCATTCCAGCCCTCGCGCATCACCACCCCCAGCAGCAGCGCCGGTTCGCCCTGATTGCGGATCAGGAAGGTCGCGGGATCTTCATACCCTCGCTCAACCGTGGCGACATCGGCCAGTTTCAGCGTTCTGCCCCCGGCAATAATCGGCGTGTCGCGGATCTGCTGCAGGCGGTCGAACGCCCCGTCGAGGCGGATAAAGATCTGCCCGCCCCGGGTCTCAATGGCCCCGGCGGCGGTCAGCACATTCTGGCTGTTCAGCGCGGCAAAAATCGCCTCTGGCGAAAGGCCCAGGGTGGCGAGACGATCATGAGAAAAGGAGAGATAAATGCGCTCCGCCTGTTCGCCGAGGATATTCACTTTTTTCACCCCGGGTACATGCAGCAGCTGCTGGCGCAGGGCTTCAGCGTCACGCACCAGCTGCCGCGGCGGCTCTCCCCGCGCTTTCAGAGCAAAGAGGGCAAAGGTGACATCGGCGAATTCGTCATTCATCATCGGGCCGGAGACGCCGGCAGGCAGGTTTTTCGCCTCATCCCCGAGCTTTTTGCGCGCCTGATAAAACTGCTCCGGCACCTCGGACGGCGGGGTCTGATCCTGCAGCGATAACGTGATCAACGCCATGCCTGGGCGGGTATAGGTCTCCGTGCGATCGTACCACTTCAGCTCCTGGAGCCGTTTTTCCAGCGGCTCGGCGACCTGATCCTGCATCTCCTGCGCGGTGGCGCCGGGCCAGACGGTAATGACCGTCATTTGCTTGACCGTGAAGGGCGGATCTTCCGCCCGCCCGAGTCCGAAGAACGCCACCAGCCCGGCGACGGAGATGAGGATAATCAAAAACAGGGTCACCGACCGCTCGCGGACGGCCAGCGCGGAGAGATTAAAACGCCCGGCGCTCATGGCTGGCTCCCGGCGGCATTATGCTCGCGTCGTTCCGCCAGACGCACCGCCTCGCCCTGGTGCAGAAGATGGGCGCCCAGGGCGACGATGGGCTCGCCGGGCTTCAGCGGGCCGGTCACCCGCGCCGTTTCATCATTCAGGCCGAGCACGGTCACCGGTTGCCAGGAGACGGTGGCCGGACGCGAGGCAATGTGCCAGACGCCAGGGCCGTTGCCCGGATCGTAGACCGACGCCAGGGGTACCTCCAGCACCTGGCCTGGCGCCTGGTCGCTGCCGATACGCAGGGTCACGGTAGACCCCAGCGGGGCATTCGCCAGCGCGCCGTTCAGCACATAGCGCGCTTCAAAGGTGCGGGTGGTGGCGTCAGCCGCGTCCGAAAGCAGTCGCAGGGTCGCCGTGACCGGCTGAGATTCGCTGCCATAGCGTGTCGCCAGCGCCTCGCTGCCGACCGCCGGGCGCAGCGTCTCCGGAAGCTGCACCCGCGCTTCGCGCTGCCCCGCCCGCGCCAGGCGGATCACTACCTGCCCGGCGCTGACCACCTGCCCTGGTTCGGCAAGCGTTTCCACCACCACGCCGTCAGCGTCCGCCAATAGCCCGGCATAGCCGGTGGCGTTTTGCGCCACATTGGCCTGCGCCTGGGCCGCGCTGAGGTCGGCTCTCGCCGCCTCTGCCGCTGCGTTAACCTGGTCGAATTCCGCGGCCGAGACGGCGCCGCTCGCCACCAGGCCGCGATAGCGGGCCAGATCGTTGGTCGCCTTTTTGGCTCGCGCCCGCGCGGCATCCACGGCCCGCTGTTGAGACTGCGCCTGCAAGGTTAAATCAGCCGGATCCAGACGCAGCAGCAGTTGACCGCGCTTGACGCTCTGCCCGGTCTCCACCAGCCGGGCAAGGATTTTTCCCGATACCCGGAAGCCGAGATCGCTTTGGGTACGAGCGACCACCACGCCGGTAAAGGCCCGCGAGCTGGCCTCCGCGCGCTCGACGGTCGCCACCCGGACCAGCGGCGGCCGGGTGCGGGGATCGTCATGATCGGCAGGTTCGCCGCAGCCCGCGAGGGCCAGCGGCAGGAGGCAGACGGCAAGATGGACGGCATTGAGCCTGAGCATGGGTCACCTTAATGAAAAGACCGGACAGTGACCGCATTCTCAGACTAGTGACCAATAAAGTCAATAGTCACTAATCAGGGGGAGAGACTTCTCAGGATCAGGGAGGCAAGCAGCACCGCCGCGGTGGGCGCGGTGTCGAGATTGTATTGCAACTGCACCGGGTTGATGAAAGGACACATCACCATATAGACCGCCAGGGTTGCCTCATCCAGCGGGGTTTTGCGCTCGAACTCACCCGCCTGGCGGCCTTCGACAAGGATTTGACCAATCAGCTGCTGCAGATGACCGGCATACTGTTCCGTTGAAGGCCATTTATCGCGCGCTGCGACGGCGGCGATGTCGTACAGTTTGCGATCCTCAAAAAACAGTTCACTGCCGGCCTCGGTCAGTGCCCGGAACAGGCGGCGCAGTTTCTCGCTGGCGGACGGCGCATCGGCGATAGCCGCGCTGACGGCCACCATGATCTTCTCCAGCCGGCTGGCGCAAATCGCCTCGCCAATCGCCTGCTTGGAGTCAAAGAATTTATAGATATAGGCTTTGGAAAAGCCTATCGCTTTGGCGAGATCGGTGACCGTCGTTTTCTCATAGCCATAGCGACTAAAGTGCGCCATGGCCGCGTCAAGAATCTGGTCCCGAACGCTGTGGTCATGGGGACCACGGCTTGCAGGGGTGGGGGTATTTTTCGTCATCCGTTTAGCTTAATGCGATCGCTATCGTTTGACAACGAGTGACGTTATTATGATTTGGTCACAATAACACCCCGCTCTGTGATCCTCTTGCCGCGTTACGCCTCACCCGCCTCTTGGTTTATCGCGCCGGCGGGCAGACAACCCATGCCTTGCAGCGTCTGAAGCACCGCGCTGTCGAGTGGGGTATGCGGCTCCGCACCTAAAAAATCAACCAGTTTATCGCTGCGCAGGCGTACCGGCAGACGCCAGAGATAGTGCATCTCGACCATTTCCCGCAGGGTGGCGTTAAAGGGCGCCGCCAGCTTTACCAGCCACCAGGGAAAAGACTTCACTGCCGCTCGGCCGCCATAGCGGGCGACCACCCGCTGGATCGCCTGACTCATTTCGCTGCCGTCCGGGTCCCAGTGGCCCTGCATATGAAAACGAGCAAACGGCTCAAGCTCATGCCTGCGGGCCAGCAGCGCGGCGATGGTGTCGGCGACGTCGGGCAGATAAGACCACTGATGCCCGACGCCGATCGCCCCGGGGCGGCTAATGACGCGGGGAAGCTGACCAGGCTTGACCAGCCCCTGAGAAAACCAGTTATTTCCGGCGCGTGGACCAAAAAAATCGCCCGCCCGAACAATCAACGCCCGGCCACCACGCTGCACGTAATCCTCCAGCGCCTGCTCCATCTCTACCCGAATAGCGCCTTTACGGGTCACCGGTTGCTGAGGGGCCGCTTCATCAATCAGCGGAAAGGCATCCGGTCCATAGTTGTAGACCGTGCCGGGCAGAACAACTAACGCCCGCTGTTGTTCGGCGGCCTGCAGGGTGTTGTGCAGCATGGGCAGTACCTGTTGCCGCCAGTGCCGGTAGCCCGGCGGATTGACCGCATGGACGATAACGTCGCAACCGGCAGCCGCCGCCGCAACCTGCCCGGCATTCAGCGCGTCGCCGGCTATCCACTGCATGCCATCTGCGGGACCGCGAATCTGAGCGCCGCGCTTCAGCGCCCGAACCTGCCAGTTGTCCGCCACCAGCCGGCGCGCCACTTCCCCGCCAATCCCCCCGCTTGCTCCCAGAATAAGTACTTTGCCGCTGCTGTTCATCCTCTTTCCCCGTTCGCTAATGGATGCTTGACAGCCTACCTGCCGCTCATATCAAATGAAATTGCATACCATCATCGAGCAGCTATACATTTTTGTATGAATACCTCTATTCCCTGGGAGTGGTACCGAACCTTTCTCGCCGTCCTGCAGGAAGGTTCCTTATCGGGCGCATCGCGCACCCTGAACATCACCCAGCCGACGGCGGGGCGCCATATTGCCGGGCTGGAGGCCGCGCTCGGCCAGGCCTTATTTACCCGCTCGCAGACCGGCCTGCTGGCGACCGACGCGGCGCTGGCGCTGCGGGTGCACGCCGAGGCGATGGACAATACCGCCCGGGCGCTGGAACGCACGGCGGCTAACTTTAGTCGCGACCGAACCGAACTGCGTGGCGTGGTGCGGGTGGCCGCCAGCGAGGTGGTCGGCGCCGAGGTGCTGCCGCCGCTGGTTGCCCGGCTCAGGCAGGCGTGCCCGAATATCGTCATCGAACTGATGCTCTCCAATCGGTTTCAGGATCTGCTTCACCGGGAGGCGGATATTGCGGTGCGGATGGTCGCCCCGCAGCAGGAGCAGCTTATCGCCCGCCGTCTCGGCAGGATCGAGCTTGGGTTACATGCCACCGCCGCCTACCTGACGCGCCAGGGCCTGCCCGCTACCCTCGACGATCTGGCCAGCCACGCGCTAATTGGTTTCGATAGCGCCACCCCACTTGTTCGCCGGGCCCTGCAGGCTTACCCCCGATTTCAGCGCGAAGCGTTCGCGATGCGGACCGATAGCGACCTCGCCCAGTTGAGCCTGATCCGCGCCGGGGCGGGGATCGGCATCTGCCAGGTGCCCCTTGCGGATGGCATTATTCCCCTGCAGCGAGTGCTGGCGGCCGACTTTTCCCTGAATCTCGATACCTGGCTGGTAATGCATGAGGATCTGCGCCACAGCCCAGCCTGTAAGCGGGTATTTGATTTTCTCGCCCAGGGGTTGCAGGCGTATATTCGTGGCCCACTGGCGAGCTGATCCGCCCCATCGCGCGGGCATTTCATTGCCTGCCGAAATAGTCACTCATTGACACTGTAAATATGGCATTGTATAAAACCCCGCCCCAATAATGAGTTTCATTTGCATTACTCCCATTTGCTGGTCATCCACTCGCCTGTTTACAAGGATAGCGTTTAATGAAGAAGGTCCTCTGCGCGTTAGGCTTGATGTTCACCGCCGTCAGTTCCGCGCTGGCAACAACCTACCCCCTGACGATTGAAAACTGTGGCTATCAGGAGACCTTCACCCGGCCGCCGGAGCGCGTGGTCGCGCTGGGGCAAAATACGGTCGAAATTCTGCTGCTGCTCGGGCTGCAAAAGCAGGTGGTCGCCAGCGCCTTCTGGCCGACCAGCGTTTTACCGCAGCTGGCTGAGCAAAACGCGAAGATTAAAACCCTGACGGTGGAAATTCCGAGCCTGGAATCCGTGCTGGCGCAAAATCCCGATTTCGTTCCCGCCCAGTTACCTCTGCTACTGGGGCCGGAAAGCAAAGTCGCTAAGCGTGAAGATCTCGCTACCGTCGGCGTAAACAGCTACGTCTCACCGGGGATGTGCGCCACCAAAAAGGCCACCGGCGATATGTATGGCAGCCGGCAAAAGCTGTGGGATATGACCTGGCTGTATCAGGAAATTAGCGATTTTGCCCGCATTTTCAACGTCGAAGATCGTGGTCAGGCGCTGATTGCCGATTTCAAAAAACGTGAAGCCGACCTGCGCCAGGAGTTTGGTAAAAGCAAAAAGGATCTCTCCTTCGTCTTCTGGTTCTCCAGCGCCTCACCTTCGGCCGATGCCTATGTTGGCGGCAAAAACAGCGCCTCCGGATTTATCGCCAGTGTGCTGGGCGGACATAATGCGATTACCTCCGAAACCGAGTGGCCCACGGTGAGCTGGGAGAGCATTATTGCCGCCAACCCGGATGTGATCGTGGTCTCCAGCCTGGATCGTAACCGCTGGGCGCTGGATAAGGCCGAGGAGAAGATCAAATTCCTCAAAAGCGATCCCGCCGTCAGCCAGCTGGAGGCCGTGAAAAAAGGCCATATCGTGGTCATGGACGGTCAGGCGATGAACCCGACCATCCGCACGCTTTATGGCGCGGAACAGGTGGGCGAGCAGCTGAGAAAAATGGGGCTGAACTGATGAGCGTCGCCGTGCTTCAGACGCGCCGCAGCATGCTGCTCACCGGCTGGTGTTTACTGGCCGTGATCGTGCTGGCGCTGGTGATAGCGGTGGGCGTCAGCGTCGGCGAGCTGGCCATCCCGCTGCAGAATGTCTTTTACGCTATCAGCAACAGAACCGGCTTAACCGCTGAGCCTCTCAACCGTATCTATGAGAGCGTGATCTGGGATTTCCGCCTCAGCCGCGCGCTGGTCGCCGCCTGCTGCGGCGCAGGCCTCGCTATCTGCGGCGTCGTGCTGCAAAGCCTGCTGAAAAATGCCCTCGCGGAACCCTACGTCCTCGGCGTCTCCGCCGGGGCCTCCACCGGCGCGGTGTCGATCGTGGTGTTGGGCCTTGGCGCTGGCGCGATTTCCCTCTCGGCAGGCGCCTTTGCCGGGGCCTTCGCCGCCTTCGCCTTTGTCGCCTTGCTGACTAATGGCGCGCGCGGCGGCAATGAGCGTACGATTCTGGCGGGCGTTGCCGCGTCACAGTTATTTAACGCCATCACGGCTTACACCATCAGCACCTCCGCCAGCGCGCAGCAGGCGCGCGATGTGATGTTCTGGCTGCTGGGCAGCTTCAGCGGCGTCCGCTGGCCCGAATTCCAGCTGGTCATCGTGGTGGTGCTCGCGGGCCTGGCGGTCTGCCTGTGGTATGCCCGGGCGCTGGATGCATTCACCTTCGGCGATGATGCCGCCGCCTCGCTGGGGATTGCCGTGCCACAGGTACGCCTGATCCTCTTCACCACTGCGGCGCTGATCACCGCCACCATCGTCAGTATGGCCGGCTCGATCGGCTTTGTCGGCCTGGTGGTGCCGCACGTGATGCGCTTCTTCTTTGGCCCGCTACACCGGACGTTGCTGATCGCCAGCGCGCTGGCAGGGGCGATATTGATGGTGCTGGCGGACATTGCGTCGCGCCTGCTGATTGCCCCGCAGAGTCTGCCCGTTGGGGTGGTAACCGCCCTGGTTGGGGTGCCTTTCTTTGCCGTGATTATCTACCGCTCAAGGAATAAGTGATGAGTATTTGCGCTGAAAATATCACCTGGAAGGCAGGCAAAAAGGTCATCGTCAATAATGTCTCGCTGCGGGTGTCGCGCGGCGAAACGGTCGGACTGCTGGGACCCAACGGCTGCGGCAAATCCTCGCTGCTGCGCGTTCTGGCGGGCCTGCGCCGCCCGGATGCGGGTCGCGTCACCCTCGACGGCCAGGACATCACCCGGATGGCGAAAAAGCAGCTCGCCCGCCGCGTGGCTTTCGTCGAGCAACACGGCATGACCGAGGCCAATATGCGGGTGCGCGACGTCGTGCGCCTGGGGCGCATACCCCACCACTCTCCGTTTTCAAACTGGAGCGCTCAGGATGATGAGGCGATCACCGCCGCGCTGCAGCGGGTGGCGATGCTGGAAAAAAGCGAGCAGGGATGGTTAAGCCTCTCCGGCGGCGAGCGGCAGCGGGTGCATATCGCCCGCGCGCTGGCGCAGAGCCCGAGCGAAATCCTGCTGGATGAGCCTACCAACCATCTGGATATACACCATCAGATGCAGTTAATGCAGTTGATCAGCGAGCTGCCGGTGACCAGCATTGTGGCCATTCACGATCTTAACCATGCCGCGATGTTCTGCGATTCGCTGATCGTGATGCAGCAGGGGCAGATCCTCGCCAGCGGGACGCCGGAGGAGATTTTGTCCGAAGCGCTGCTGTGGGACGTTTTCCGGGTGAAAACCAAAATCGAGATCTCCCCTTACCACGGTAAAAAACACATTCATTTCATCGTTTAGGTTGGGCGGATATGCCTCTCTTCTCCCTGCGCCCTGCGGCAACCCTCTGGCCTCCCGTGTTACTGGGAAGCCAGTTCGTTTTTAATATTGGCTTTTACGCGGTCATTCCTTTCCTCGCCCTCTTCCTGCGCGACGACATGCTGCTCTCTGGGGGACTTATCGGCCTGATCCTCGGGCTGCGCACCTTCTCTCAGCAGGGCATGTTTATCATCGGCGGGACGCTGGCCGACCGCTATGGCGCCAAGGCCATCATCCTTGCCGGCTGCGTCGTTCGCGTCGCCGGTTATCTGCTGCTGGCGTGCGCTACGTCGCTGTGGCCCATTATCCTCGGCGCCTGCCTGACCGGCGTCGGCGGCGCTCTGTTTTCCCCATCGATCGAGGCCCTGCTGGCGCGGACCGGTACCCACAGCCAGGCCAACGGGAAACGCAGCCGCGCCGAGTGGTTTGCGCTGTTTGCGGTGTGCGGTGAGCTGGGGGCGGTGATCGGACCCGTAGCGGGTGGGCTGCTGAGCGGGATCGGCTTTCGGCATATCGCCCTCGCCGGCGCGGGAATCTTTCTCCTGGCGCTGCTGGTGCTCTTTTTCTGTCTGCCCGCCGACGGGCACACGACAACAACGCGCAGACGAGTCCCATGGTGGATGCCTTTGCGCCAGCCGCGCTTTGTCGCGTTTATTCTCGCCTACAGCTCCTGGCTGTTGAGCTACAACCAGCTGTACCTCGCCCTGCCGGTGGAGATCCAACGTTCCGGCGGTCGTGAGCAGGATCTGGCGCCGCTCTTTATGCTGGCCTCGCTGTTGATTATCACCCTGCAGCTCCCTCTCGCCCGCTTCGCCCGACGAATTGGCGCCGTGCGCATCCTGCCGGTGGGCTTTCTGCTGCTGTCGGCTTCTTTTGTCAGCGTGGCGTTATTTGCCGCCACCCCGCCCGCCGAAGGCTGGCTGCGATTATTGCCGTCGGCCTGCTTTGTCACGCTGCTCACCCTCGGCCAGATGTTGCTGGTGCCCTCAGCCAAGGATCTGATCCCGCTGTTCGCCGATGAGTCGACGCTGGGCGCCCACTACGGGGCGCTCGCCACCGCGGGGGGTTGCGCGGTGTTAGCCGGAAATTTACTGCTCGGTCATTTGCTTGACCAGGCGTTCACCCCCTCGCCGCAGGCGGTTTATCCCTGGCTTCTGCTGGCGCTGTTTCCGCTGTGCAGTGCCGTCGCCCTGCGGACGATCTGCCGCCCGCTGGCGGCAACATGACGCTGAGCGGGCAACAGCCCGCTCAGGAGGTGAACCGGCGATGAGTGACACCGCCAGGGGAAGATAACGGGAATGCGCCCCGCCTTACTTTGCCGCCAGCTCGCGGCGAACGATCTCGGCGCCGGCGCTCAGGGCATGCAGTTTGCCGGTCGCGACATGGCGCGGCAGCGGCGCCATACCGCAGTTGGTGGACGGGTAGAGTTTGTCGGCATCGACGAACGCCAGCGCCTTGCGCAGGGTTTCAGCCACTTCTTCCGGGGTTTCGATAGCATGACTGGCGACATCGATCGCCCCGACCATCACCTTTTTACCGCGGATCAGTTCCAGCAGATCCATCGGCACCCGCGAGTTGTGGCACTCGAGAGAGATAATATCGAGGGAGGATTTCTGCAGCTGCGGGAAGGCCTCCTCATACTGTCGCCACTCAGAACCCAGCGTTTTTTTCCAGTCGGTATTCGCCTTGATGCCGTAGCCGTAGCAGATATGCACCGCCGTTTCACACTTCAGCCCTTCGGTCGCTCTTTCTAAGGCGGCGATCCCCCAGTCGTTGACTTCATCAAAGAAGACGTTGAAGGCCGGCTCATCGAACTGAATAATATCGACCCCGGCGGCCTCTAACTCTTTCGCTTCCTGATTAAGGATTTTGGCGAACTCCCAGGCCAGCTTTTCCCGGCTTTTATAGTGGTTGTCATACAGCGTATCGATCATGGTCATTGGGCCTGGCAGCGCCCATTTGATCGGCTGACTGGTGAGCTGACGCAGATAGCGCGCGTCCTCCACGAAGACCGGTTTCTGGCGCTCCACGGCGCCCACCACGGTTGGAACACTGGCCTCATAGCGGTTACGAATTTTCACGATCTCGCGTTTGGCAAAATCAACGCCGCTGAGGTGCTCAATAAAGGTGGTGACAAAGTGCTGCCGCGTTTGCTCGCCGTCGCTGACAATATCGATCCCGGCACGCAGCTGGTCGTCGAGGGACAAACGCAGGGCATCGCGCTTGCCGGCCAGTAATTCCTCGCTGGACAGTTTCCAGGGCGACCACAGGGTCTCTGGCTGCGCCAGCCAGGACGGTTTCGGTAAACTGCCGGCGGTCGATGTCGGAAGCCATGTTTTCATAATAAGTAGCCTTTTATTTTGGTTTAGCAAAGCGCGAAGTTAGCAGACCATTGCTCAAGCAACGTCTTGTGCGGGTTGATAAAATGTTGTTGTGTAAATTTACCCTGCTCTATCGCCAACAGGCTGCGCTCTTCCCGGTCATAAACAATTTTTGTTAATGAATGATCCAGGTGGTTGAGATTGGGTTGATAGTATTGCCCCGCCGCGGAATTGGCATTGTAGATCTCCGGGCGGTATATTTTCTGGAACGTCTCCATCGTGCTGATGGTCGCGATCAGCTCCAGGCTGGTGTAATCGCTGAGCAGATCGCCGGTAAAATAAAAGGCTAACGGCGCGACACTGTGCTTCGGCATAAAATAGCGCACCTGCAGGCCCATTTTGCTGAAATAGCGCTCCGTCAGCGACACGCCATCCTGAGCATATTCAATGCCGAGGACCGGATGTTCATTACCGGTACGCCGGTAAACATCTTTGCTGGAGACGCTCAGGCAAATCACCGGCGCCTTGCTGAAGCTGGCCTTATAGGCGCTGGATTGCACGAAATCCTTAAAGATATTGCCATGCAGCTCGCCAAAGTTATCGGGCACGCTAAAGCTACCCCGGTTTTTATTATGTTCCAGCAGCAGAACGCTAAAATCATAATCCCGCACATAGGAGGAGAAGTTATTACCGGCGATACCGGCATGGCGCTCTCCGCTCTTTTTATCGACAATATGCGTTTGCAGGATCTCTATCACCGGGAAGCTGGCGCCATCCTGAGCAATATTCATCTCGACAGAAATAATATCCAGTTCCACCGCATAGCGATCGTTATGAGGATTATCCCAGTGCGCCAGGGTATTAAACCGGTTATTCATCATGATTAACGTATTGCGCAGATTTTCCTGACGGTTCTCCCCTCTGGCTAAATTGGCAAAGTTGGTGGTAATACGCGTATTTTCCGCGGGGTTATAGTTTTCATCAAAACGACTGCGCTTAATCGTATAGGTAAATTCGTTAGTCATGGCGATTGTCCATTCTGGTGTTGGGTATGAAGCTGAATGAGCAGATTGCCATTCCACAAGCAACGCGGGGTCAGGCCTGGCGCGCTTCAACCGATAAATGTTGTTGATTCGTTAATGAGTCTATTTTTGCCAGAGTCGGCGGTGGAGGGAAAGCGACTTAAATTCATTGCAACATGAGCCATCCTCATGTTGCTCCGCTGAGCGCTGGTTGCAAGGTGTGGAACCGGTCGTGGTGATGGCGCTATGGTCAGGCGCGGGCAACTCAGGCAACATCTGGCGAATAATCATTTGTCCAGTGAATATATGCCAGGGTACAATCTTTAACCACTATAATACGTGCTTTGACGTCGCCGCCGTGCCGTACCCGTTTGCTGGAGCTTTTGTCGTAAAGAATGATTGTTGATATCAGTATTATGTCGATGTGCATGGCCGTGCTGCTGATTATGAGCGTACTGCTGAACTAAAATGCTTCCCCAATGACACAAGCTCTCATCTGACCTTCACATTCGCGAAGAAAAAAGGAGATTCAGAGGATTCGCGTCGCATGGGATTGTCCCGCCTGCCGCCGCCCTCTACTCTTTTGGTACTTGCTAATCGAGGAATACCAGATGAAAAAAGCTATGACTGCCCTGTTCGCCATCGCCGCGGTTGCCGCCGCCAGCGCCTTTGCGGCCGATAAAACCGACGTCCCGGCGCCCGCCGTTGATAACGGGGCCCACCCCCCGCTGGAGATGGGCCGTGGCCCCCTGCCGCCGTTCCCGCCGCAGCTTCCGCCGCACAGACCGGTGCTGTTTTCGGCCACGGTAGCGACCGATACGCCGGCAGAAACCATTAACAAACTGACCGCGCTGATCCCGGCCAGCCCGGCGAAGCACTACGAAGTTCACGTTGAGGTGGTGCCCGTTACCGGGGATGCCGACGGGCAATAGCCCTTGCGCGGGTCGCCTGACCTGGGCACTGCAATAAAAAAAGCTGCCGCTTATCGCGGCAGCTTTGTTAACGAGAATGAAACAGAATGGCAGAGAATTAACTGCGCACTTTCCGGTAGATAAACAGCACGACCAGCGCGCCGATTACCGCAACCACAAAGCTGCCGAAATTAAACCCGTCGACCTTGCCAAAACCAAACAGGGTACTGATCCAGCCGCCGACCACGGCGCCGATGATCCCCAGAATAACGGTGACAATAAACCCGCCGCCGTCTTTCCCCGGCATAATCCACTTGGCTAAAATACCGGCAATAAGTCCAAAAATGATCCAGGAAAGAATACCCATGGTTAACCGTCCTCTTGTTACCTTTAAGCATTTAGTATTGAAAAGAGTAGCATATATAACGAGAGTGGATCGGCAATAATATATTTATTAGATAATTCCTTGCCGCTGCAGGGTGGTCCGTGCGACAAAATCTCTGGTCCTGACAAACCCGTTACCGTTTATTACCCTGAAAAAAGGGAGGCTATTCGCCTCCCGGTCACGGCTTATATTACTGCGGTGGTTAGCCGCGATGAACAGCATAATCGCGACTGTTCGTCGAAGATTTCGATTTGCCAGACCTGATGACGAGTGCCGACGTGCAGCGCTTTACAGACCCCCCGCACCCGGCCTCCGCGCGCCGAACGAATGTGGTTGGCGTTAACCTCCAGCCCCACCACCTTCTGTTCGCCTTCGCTGCACAGATAACCCGCTACCGACCCCAGGGTCTCCGCCAGCACCACCGAGGCCCCGCCGTGCAGCAGGCCAAACGGCTGC
The DNA here is from genome assembly GCF_001807705.1 of Klebsiella sp. HMSC25G12. Taxonomy (NCBI): domain Bacteria; kingdom Pseudomonadati; phylum Pseudomonadota; class Gammaproteobacteria; order Enterobacterales; family Enterobacteriaceae; genus Klebsiella; species Klebsiella sp. HMSC25G12. The sequence goes on from NZ_KV789908.1 coordinate 202,428, forward strand.
TGCGTACGGCTATCCACCGGCATCGTGGCCTCCAGCGTATCGTCGGTAAAGGTCTCAAAGCGAATATCGAGCAGCCCTACCATGTTTCCCTCACCGAGCCGGTTGAGCTGCTCCAGCGTGGCCTGACGTTTCCAAATCATCCTATTATCTCCAGTAACGCCTGCAGCGGATGGCGAACGCCGCTGCCTTCAATGCGCTTCACCTGACTGCGGCAGGAGTAGCCCGTCACCAGACAGCGGTTACGCGGCAGCCGCTGCATCGCCTGCTGCCAGGAGAGCGCGTAAATGGCCAGCGAGTTGGCATGGTTTTTCACTTCATGGCCATAGGTCCCTGCCATCCCGCAACACCCAACGCTGACGTTTTCCAGTTTCGCGCCAAAGTGGGCAAAAATCTCTGCCCACTGTTTTGTCGCCGCCGGTAGCGCGGTCACTTCCGTACAGTGACCGAACAGGTACCAGGGCTCGCCTCCCTGTTCGGGACGGGCGGCGGTCGTCAACGCCTTCGGCAACCACTCATGGACTAACAGCACCTGGAAATCGCCGCGCTTATCGCCAAGGGTTTGCTTATACTCATCGCGGTAGCAGAGCACCAGCGCCGGATCGACGCCGACCAGCGGCATGCCAAGCTGCGCCACGCGATTGAGGAAGTCCGCTGTCTTCTGCGCGGTGCGAGCAAAGCGGGTGAGGAATCCTTTAATATGCTGCGCCTTACCGTTCGGAGAGAACGGCAGCAACACCGGCTGATAGCCTAACGCTTCGACGAGGCGAATAAAGTCAGCCACCACCTGGGCGTCGTAATAGCTGGTGAAGGGATCCTGTACCACCAGCACCATCTTCGCTTTCTGCTCGTCGCTCAGCGTTTCGAGCTGCTCAAGCGTCATGTTGGCGGAGCGGTGGCCGGCCATCTGCTGCTTCAGCGACGGCGCCGAGAGCAGCGGCAGATCGACCATCCCAATGTGCTTCTCCGACAGCTTTTTCAGCCACGGCTGGTTAATAAAAAAGTTAAAAGTCTTCGGCGCCTGCGCCATCAGCGGCGCATAGGATTCGACCGAGGCCACCAGATGGTCGCGTACCGGGCGCAGGTAGCGGCTGTGATACAGCTGCAGGAAGCGAGAACGGAACTCGGGCACATCGATTTTGATCGGGCACTGGGTCGAACAGGCTTTGCAGGCCAGACAGCCGGACATCGCCTCTTTGACCTCGTGCGAGAAGTCATATTCCCCTTTACGCGCATGCCAGCTGTTCCGCGTGCGCGCCACCAGCGAACGCAGGCTGACGCCCTGCTCCGGCAGCGCCTTCTCCAGCTGGTTGGGATCGACGCCGCGGTCGGCCAGCAGGCGCAGCCATTCACGCACCAACGTCGCGCGCCCTTTCGGCGAGTGGATGCGCTGGTTGCTGACTTTCATCGACGGACACATCGGACTCTTGACGTCAAAGTTGAAGCACAACCCGTTGCCATTACACTCCATCGCCCCGCGCCAGCTGCTGCGCACCGCGATGGGGATCTGCCGATCCCAGGTGCCGCGCTTCACCGCATCGACTTTCATCATCGGCGCGTCGACCCCTTCCGGAGGACAGATTTTCCCTGGGTTCAGGCGGTTATCGGGATCGAAGACTGCTTTGATCTTCCTAAGTTCGCCGTACAGCGCCTCGCCAAAGAAGGCCGGGCTGTACTCCGCGCGGAAGCCTTTGCCGTGTTCGCCCCACAGCAGGCCGCCATACTTCGCCGTCAGCGCCACCACGTCATCGGAGATCTGCTTCATCAGCACCTCCTGCTGCGGATCGCACATATCCAGCGCCGGGCGCACGTGCAGCACCCCGGCATCAACGTGGCCAAACATGCCGTAGCTCAGGCCGTGGCTGTCGAGCAGCGCGCGGAACTCGACGATGTAATCCGCCAGATGCTCAGGCGGTACGCAAGTGTCTTCAGCGAAAGGAATAGGCTTGGCGGCGCCTTTGGCATTGCCCAACAGGCCGACGGCCTTCTTGCGCATGGCGTAGATCCGCTCTACGCCATCGAGATCGTGACAGACCTGCCAGCCGATGACGCCCGCCTCGCTGCCGGCCATCAGCTCATCCAGCCGCTGGCACAGGGTAGTGACCTGCTGGTCAATCAGCGTAGCGTCATCCCCGGCGAATTCGACGATATTGAGCCCGAGCATCTCTTTATCCGGCACGTCGGTGATCAGTTCGCTTACCGAGTGCCAGACGATATCCTCGCGCGCCAGATTCAGTACCTTGGAGTCGACAGTCTCCACCGACAGCGCTTTCGCCTGCACCATAAATGGCGCATTACGCAACGCGGAGTCAAAGGAGTCATATTTAACGTTGACCAGACGGCGCACCTTCGGCAGGCGGGTGATATCCAGCCGCGCTTCGGTAATAAACGCCAGCGTGCCTTCCGAACCGGTTAAAATACGGGTCAGATCGAACTCGCTCATCTCATCGTTAAAGACATGGCGCAGATCGTACCCGGTGAGGAAGCGGTTAAGTTTAGGAAACTTATCAATGATCAGTTCACGCTGCGTCTTGCAGCGCTGGTAGACCGTGTTATAGATCCGGCCAATCGTCGATGGGGTGTTGCCCAGCGTCTCCGCCAGCGCTACTGGCACCGCCTGGGTGTCGAGGATATCGCCGCCCATCAGCACAGCTCGCAGACCGAGCACGTGATCCGACGTTTTACCGTACACCAGCGATCCCTGTCCGGACGCGTCGGTGTTTATCATCCCGCCCAGCGTGGCGCGGTTGCTGGTGGAAAGCTCAGGTGCAAAGAAGTAACCATAGGGTTTAAGAAACTGGTTCAGCTGATCTTTGATGACCCCGGCTTCAACGCGCACCCAGCCCTCTTCGGGGTTAATCTCAATGATGCGATTCATATAGCGGGACATATCGACAATAATCCCGCCGTTCAGCGCCTGGCCGTTGGTGCCGGTGCCGCCGCCGCGCGGCGTGAAGACCAGCGATGTAAAGCGCGGTTCGGCGGCGACGCGCGCCAGCAAGGCCACGTCCGCCGTAGAACGCGGGAAAAGGACCGCATCCGGCAGCAGCTGATAGACGCTGTTGTCGGTGGCCATCGTCAGCCTGTCGGCATAGCTGGTGGCGGTATCGCCGGTAAAACCCTGTTGCTCCAGTACCTGCAAAAAATTCAGCACCAGCTGAACTACCCCTGGTGCCTGAGAAATTTGTGGGATCATCACACTTGACCCTGCCTGACTATGTTGTGTTTGAAAATATTGTGTTGGTGCTAACTAAACGTTTGCGTAGCGCATTCAACTTTTTATCACATTTTTTTCATATGCGCCCACGTGTTTTCTGTGCAAAATCAGCCCGGCAATATTATTGATATTATTATCAGTACATGGATTTACGCGGCGCCAGCTTTTTGGCGCGACTGGAAAGGTAAAATTTCTCTATGATAAACCCCCATCAGCCTCGGGACATTCCGCAAATACTGCTGTCGGTGCTGTTCCTGGCCCTGATTATCATATCCTGCCTGTGGGTTGTGCAGCCGTTTATTCTGTCCTTCGCCTGGGCCGGTACGGTGGTGATCGCCACCTGGCCGGTGCTGCTGCGTCTGCAGCGCGTGCTGTTTGGCAAACGACTGCTGGCGGTGCTGGCGATGACCCTGCTGCTGTTTTTGTTATTCGTTATTCCTATTGCTCTGCTGGTCAACAGCCTGGTGGATAACAGCGTCCCGCTGATCAAACTTATCAGCAGTGGAAATGTGACGCTGCCGGATTTCGCCTGGCTGAACAGCGTGCCGCTGGTCGGCGATAAGCTGTATTCCGCCTGGCATGGCCTGCTGGATATGGGCGGCTCGGCGATTATGGCCAAGGTTCGCCCCTATATTGGCACTACCACCAGCTGGTTTGTCGGGCAAGCGGCGCACATCGGCAAGCTGCTGGTCTACTGCGGTCTGATGCTGTTGTTCAGCGCGCTGCTCTACTGGCGCGGCGAGCAGGTGGCCTATGGTTTCCGCTACTTCGCTACACGCCTCGCAGCCAAACGCGGCGATGCGGCGGTGCTGCTGGCCGGCCAGGCCGTGCGCGCCGTGGCGCTGGGCGTGGTGGTGACGGCCCTTACTCAGGCGGTGCTGGGCGGGATCGGCCTTGCCATCTCCGGCGTGCCCTACGCCGCTCTGCTGACCGTGGTGATGATCTTTACCTGTCTGGTCCAGCTCGGCCCTTTGCTGGTTCTGGTACCGTCGATTATCTGGCTTTACTGGAGCGGGGACACGACCTGGGGCACCGTGCTGCTGGTGTGGAGCTGCGTGGTTGGCACCATGGACAACGTCATTCGTCCGGTGCTTATCCGTATGGGCGCCGACCTGCCGATGATCCTCATTCTTACCGGCGTCATTGGCGGACTGATCGCCTTCGGCATGATCGGTCTGTTTATCGGTCCAGTGCTGCTGGCCGTCTCCTGGCGTCTGTATGACGCCTGGGTACACGAAGTGCCGCCGCCGCCGAAAGACCCCGATGTCGTGCTCGAAGAGCTTAGCGAGCTGGAGGCCGGGCGCAAGTAATGCCCTGGCAGGCGGGGAGACCCGCCTGTTTCCTTGCCCGCCTATTGTTAAGCAAAATTTATTGATCGCCGGCAACGCGCTGGCCCTGAGCGCCATTCCCCTCGCTTTCCTCCCCCGGGGTCCTTCACAACAATTTAACTATTGAGAGGAATCTGATCGACGGCAAAGGCCCCGCTGCCTACTATTAGCTCACGGTTATAAATCAACACCTTGATTTATAAGCATGGAAATCCCCTGAGTGAAACAACGAATTGCTGTGTGTAGTCTTTGCCCATCTCCCACGATGGGCTTTTTTTTGTCCTGCGCATCGCCACAGCGGACAGCCTGCAACAGGCAAAAAAAATCCCCGGCATCGCTGCCGGGGATCGGTGCTGTCAGGGCGAACTTATTTTTTCAGTTCCGCCAGACCTAACCAGGTTTGCACCACGGTATCCGGGTTGAGGGACAGACTGTCGATCCCTTCTTCCATCAGCCAGGCGGCAAAATCTTCATGGTCAGACGGCCCCTGGCCGCAGATGCCGACGTATTTGCCCTGTTTTTTCGCTGCGCGGATCGCCATCGACAGCAGGGCTTTCACCGCGTCGTTGCGCTCATCAAACAGCTCAGAGACCACGCCGGAGTCGCGATCCAGACCGAGCGCCAGCTGGGTCATGTCGTTCGAACCGATGGAGAAGCCGTCGAAGTACTCGAGGAACTGCTCGGCCAGCAAGGCGTTCGATGGGATCTCACACATCATAATGATCTTCAGCCCGTTCTCGCCGCGCTTCAGCCCCTGGCGCTCCAGCTCTTCGACCACCGCTTTCGCCTGGGCGACGGTACGCACAAACGGCACCATCACTTCAACGTTGGTCAGCCCCATGTCGTTACGCACGCGCTTCATCGCTTCACACTCCAGCGCGAAGCAGTCGCGGAAGCTTTCGGAAACGTAGCGTCCGGCGCCGCGGAAGCCGAGCATCGGGTTCTCTTCTTCCGGCTCATAACGCTCGCCGCCCACCAGGTTGGCATATTCGTTCGACTTGAAGTCCGACAAACGCACGATGACGCGTTTCGGGTAGAAGGCGGCGCCAAGGGTAGCGATCCCTTCGGTCAGACGGCCGACGTAGAACTCTCTCGGCGAATCGTAGCCTTTCATCAGCTCACGGATTTCGTTCTGCAGGCCCGGCTCCTGGTCGTCAAACTCCAGCAGCGCGCGCGGGTGAACGCCAATCATGCGGTTGATGATAAATTCCAGCCGCGCCAGCCCCACGCCTTCGTTCGGCAGGCAGGCGAAGTCAAACGCACGATCCGGGTTGCCGACGTTCATCATCACCTTCAGCGGCAGATCCGGCATCTCGCCAACGCTGGAGCTCTTGACGCTGAAGTCCAGCAGCTCGGCGTAAACGTAGCCGGTGTCGCCTTCGGCGCAGGAGACGGTCACGTTCTGGTTTTCCTGAATGCGATCGGTGGCATCGCCGCAGCCGACCACCGCCGGGATCCCCAGCTCACGGGCGATAATCGCCGCGTGGCAGGTACGTCCGCCGCGGTTGGTGACGATCGCCGAGGCTTTCTTCATGATCGGTTCCCAGTCCGGGTCGGTCATGTCGGTGACCAGCACGTCGCCAGGTTCGATGCGGTTCATCTCGCTGATATCGTGGATCACCTTCACCGGGCCGGCGCCAATGCGGTGGCCGATGGCGCGCCCTTCGGCGATGATCTGCCCCTGAGCGTGGAGGGTATAACGCTCCATCACCTGGCCGCGGGAACGCACGGTTTCCGGACGCGCCTGAACGATAAACAGCTTACCGGTGTGGCCATCTTTCGCCCACTCGATATCCATCGGACGGCCGTAGTGCTTCTCGATCTGCACCGCCTGCTTCGCCAGCTCCTGCACCTCCTCGTTAGTTAACGAGAAAACATCGCGCTGCGCCTGCGGCACATCTTCGATACGCACCTGCTTGCCGTGCTCCTGAGTCGGCGCGTATACCATGCGGATCTTTTTCGACCCCATGGTACGGCGCACGATGGCCGGGCGGCCAGCGGCCAGCGTCGGCTTGTGGACGTAGAATTCATCCGGGTTCACCGCGCCCTGCACCACCATCTCGCCGAGGCCCCACGCCGAGGTGATAAACACCACCTGGTCAAAACCGGACTCGGTATCGATAGAGAACATGACGCCGGAGGAGGCCAGATCGGAGCGGACCATCCTCTGCACCCCGGCGGAAAGCGCCACGCCGCGGTGATCGTAACCCTGATGCACGCGATAGGAGATCGCGCGATCGTTAAACAGTGAGGCAAACACGTGCTTCACGGCAACGAGCACGGCGTCAAAGCCCTGCACGTTGAGGAATGTCTCTTGCTGCCCGGCGAAGGAGGCGTCCGGCATATCTTCCGCAGTAGCGGAAGAGCGCACGGCAAATGAGGCCTCGGCGTCATCGGCGGACAGCAGGTCATAAGCATCGCGAATCGCGTTTTCCAGTTCGCTCTGGAAAGGGGTGTCGATGATCCACTGACGGATCTGCGCGCCCGCTTTCGCTAATGCGGAAACGTCGTCAATGTCGGTTTCATCCAGCAGTGCATAAATGCGCTGGTTAACACCGCTTTGGTCCAGGAACTGATCAAAAGCATCAGCGGTGGTGGCAAACCCGTTAGGCACGGAAACACCCATACCGGACAGGTTTGTAATCATTTCACCAAGGGAGGCATTTTTGCCCCCAACTCTGTCTACATCATTCATGCCGAGTTGGTTATACCAAAGCACCAGCGGTGACGAGCCATTGTTGGACATCGAGACAATCCTTTTGTGATTTAATACCAGTGAAAAAAATTTCACGATCGACTGCAGGATTATCCTGACATATTTATGGGGCTGAAAAAAACGGTGAATCGTTCAAGCAAATTATTTTTTCATTTTTCGGACTGTTCCCGCGATATAGCTAACTTGATGATTTTTAGGAATTATGACGAAAAACGCTGGAAATAACGGCAAAAAGAAGAAAATGAACCACCCTTTTCATAAAAAACAAAAATAGCGTTTCAATTTTAACAAGAGACAAATCAAACAGGGATATGCTTAAATTTAATATCCGTATTCAGGCAATTAAACTCATTATACCGGATGGTCAAAATGGAAAGTGCTGTAGATCGCCACGTATTTTATATTTCTGACGGTACCGCCATTACGGCAGAAGTGCTGGGGCATGCCGTGATGTCGCAATTCCCGGTTGCCATCAGCAGCGTGACTCTGCCGTTTGTCGAAAACATCAGCCGCGCGCGGGCGGTAAAGGAGCAGATCGACGCCATCTACCAGCAAACGGGTATTCGCCCGCTGGTGTTCTATTCCATCGTCATCCCGGAAATCCGCGACATTATTCTGCAAAGTGAAGGTTTTTGTCAGGACATCGTGCAGGCGCTGGTGGCCCCGCTGCAGCAGGAGCTCAACCTCGACCCGACGCCAGTGGCCCACCGTACTCACGGCCTGAACCCCGGGAACCTGATCAAATACGATGCGCGTATCGCCGCCATCGATTACACCCTCGCCCACGACGATGGCATCTCCCTGCGTAACCTCGATCAGGCCCAGGTGATCCTCCTCGGTGTGTCGCGCTGCGGCAAGACGCCCACCAGTCTGTACCTCGCCATGCAGTACGGCATTCGCGCCGCCAACTATCCGTTTATCGCCGACGATATGGACAATCTGGTGCTGCCGGCGTCGCTGAAGCCCCTGCAACATAAGATGTTCGGCCTGACCATCAACCCCGAACGGCTGGCGGCCATCCGCGAAGAGCGTCGGGAAAACAGCCGCTACGCCTCTCTGCGTCAGTGTCGGATGGAGGTGACCGAAGTGGAGGCCCTGTATCGCAAAAATAAAATCCCGTGCCTGAACAGTACCAATTATTCTGTTGAGGAAATTGCGACAAAAATCATGGACATCATGGGGCTGAATCGCAGAATGTACTAACACACTAGTACATTATTAAAAATTTGTTTATGCTATCACCCGTGGCCTATACAGGATCATGCCCTGCTCTTGCAATAAGCAGGGATTGGTTTATCGTGATGCGCATCACTTCCCGGCATTTTCGCCGCGGAAGAAACAGATTTTTGAGACCCCAATGAATAAAACAGACGAATTGCGTACCGCGCGCATTGAAAGCCTGGTAACGCCCGCGGAACTGGCCCAGCGCCATCCCGTCACGGCCGACGTGGCCGCCCACGTTTCGGCCTCCCGCCGCCGAATTGAAAAAATCCTCAACGGCGAAGACCGCCGCCTGCTGGTGATTATCGGCCCCTGCTCCATTCACGATACCGACGCGGCGCTGGAGTATGCCCGCCGCCTGCAGGGCATGCGCGAGCGCTACCAGCCGCAGCTGGAGATCGTGATGCGCACCTACTTTGAAAAACCGCGTACCGTGGTGGGCTGGAAAGGCTTAATCTCCGATCCGGACCTCAACGGCAGCTACCGGGTCAACCACGGAATTGAGCTGGCGCGGCGCCTGCTGCTGCAGGTTAATGAGCTGGGGGTACCGACGGCCACCGAGTTTCTCGATATGGTGACCGGTCAGTTTATCGCCGATCTCATCAGCTGGGGTGCCATCGGGGCGCGCACCACCGAAAGCCAGATCCACCGTGAGATGGCCTCAGCGCTCTCCTGCCCGGTCGGGTTTAAAAACGGCACCGATGGCAATACGCGCATCGCGGTGGACGCCATCCGCGCCTCCCGCGCCAGCCATATGTTCCTCTCCCCGGACAAGCAGGGGCAGATGACGATTTACCAGACCAGCGGCAACCCGTACGGGCATATCATTATGCGCGGCGGCAAACAGCCAAACTATCATGCCGAGGATATCGCTGCCGCCGGCGAGGCGCTGCGTGAATTCGATCTGCCGGAACAGCTGGTCGTTGATTTCAGCCATGGCAACTGCCAGAAGCAGCACCGCCGTCAGCTGGAGGTGTGCGCCGATATCTGTCAGCAAATTCGCGCGGGCTCCACCGCCATCGCCGGGATTATGGCAGAGAGCTTCCTGCAGGAAGGCACCCAGAAAGTGGTCCCCGGCCAGCCGCTGACCTGGGGCCAGTCGATCACCGACCCCTGCCTGAGCTGGGATGACAGCGAAAGGTTATTGAGCGAGCTGGCCGCCGCCACCGCTACCCGTCTGTAACCGCTCCGCCCGTCGCGCCTGCGGCGGGCAATTTCCTTCGGTGACTCCCCTACCAAATCCGGTAACACGATAAATAACGCTTGCCGTCAAAAACAACATTATTGATAATGATTATCATTGTTGCTTTGATTTTTATTTTGAGAGCTATGACGCGTATGGATAACACTGCCACAGCTGAAAAACCAAAAGACAATGCCCCCTATCCCGTGGCGACGGACAGGCAGATTAGCAGTCGGGTGCTGTTAGGTAGCGAAGGACGGGTAGTCATCGAACATGGCGGCCAGCGCTATCTGCTGCGCCAGACCAACGCCGGGAAGTTAATTCTGACCAAGTAAGCGCCCCGCTGAGCGCGGGGCGAGGCGAGTTAGCTCGAGCAGCTGACTTCCAGACGTTTCCCCCAGTCCGGTGGGCGGCGGACGTAGTCGTCCTCGCGATCGGTAAAGGGGTCTGCCAGCGCGGCATGCAGGCGCTCCAGCTCGCCCATATCGCCCGCCTCGGCCTGCTCTATCGCCCGCTGCGCCAGCCAGTTGCGTAACACCAGCGCCGGATTTACGCCCTGCATCCGCTGCTGGCGCTGCGCGTCATCCACCTGTTCATCACGCAGGCGCGCACGATACCCGGCAAACCAGATGTCGAAAGCCGCCCGATCGATAAACTCGTCGCGCAGCGGCGAGGCGGCGCTGAGCTGTTCGCTGTGGCTCAGCAGGCGGAACGTTCGGGTATAGTCGCTCTTCTCACGGATCATCAGGGCAAACAGCCCGTCCAGCAGGTCGTTATCCCCTTTCTGCTGGCTGAACAGGCCGAGTTTATCGCGCATCCGCTGGCCATAAGCGGTCAGCAAGGCGTGCTGATACTCATCCAGCGCCGCGTTTAACGCTTCAGCGCTGATAAACGGCGACAGCGATTGGGCGAGACGCTGCAGATTCCACAGCCCCACCGCCGGCTGGTTTTCAAAACTGTAGCGCCCCTGATAATCGGAGTGGTTGCAGATGAAGTCCGGTTGAAAATCGTCAAGGAAGCCATACGGGCCGTAGTCGATGGTCAGACCGAGAATCGACATGTTGTCGGTATTCATCACCCCATGGGCAAAGCCCACGGTTTGCCAGCTGGCGATGGTCTGCGCGGTGCGCGTGACAACGTCACGGAACCATAACAGATACTTGTCTGCCTCATCCTGCAGCTGCGGCCAGTGGTGGCGAATAACATAGTCGGCCAATTGCTGGACCTTCTGCGGCTCACGGCGATAGTAAAAATGTTCGAAATGGCCGAAGCGGACATGACTCTCGGCCACCCGCATCAGCATCGCGCCAGGCTCCACGCGCTCGCGGTAGATCGGGGTATCGCTGGTCACCATCGCCAGGGCGCGCGTCGTCGGGATCCCCAGGGCGTGCATCGCCTCCGACGCCAGACTTTCCCGGATCGTCGAGCGCAGTACAGCGCGCCCGTCCCCCATCCGCGAATAGGGGGTCAGGCCGGCGCCTTTCAGATGCCAGTCGTAACGGCGACCATCCGCAAGCTGCTGCTCACCGAGCAGGATCCCGCGTCCGTCGCCCAGCTGGCCGGCCCAGGCGCCAAACTGATGGCCGCTGTATACCTGCGCCAGCGGCGACATGCCCGGAAGCAGCGCTTCGCCGCCCCAGACACCGGCCCCATTTTCAGGCGCGAACAGGGCGTCGGGCACCCCCAGCTGTTGCGCCAGCGGGGCGTTACGCCAGATGAGTCGGGCGTTATCCAGCGGCGTCGGTGACAGGGAAGTGTAAAAATCCGGCAGTTCATCCCGCCAGTGGGTGGTAAAAGAAAGGGTCATGGTTCCTCCTTCCTTCAGTGTAGTGCCTCAAACAGCGGATTAACACGGGCGGAGTGCAGGGTTATCGGCATAAAAAAGGGAAGCGCTCGCTTCCCTCTTGCTTCTGAATGACGTCAGATACGCCGCGCCTGCCAGAACTTTTTGTTCCAGTAGACGTTATCCAGCGAGGAACGGGTGACGCCCTGGCTGGTGGAGGCATGGATAAACTGGTTATCGGTATCGTAGATGCCGACGTGCAAACCGCTCTCCCCTGAGCCGGTTTTGAAGAACACCAGATCGCCGGGCAGCAGATCGCGCTTATCGATGCGGGTGCCGATTTCCGCCTGCTCGCGGGTTTCACGCGGCAGCTGGAGGGCAAATTTATCGCGAAACGTGCGCACCACGAAGCCGGAGCAGTCGACGCCGCGCGGCGTCATGCCGCCGTAGCGATACGGTGCGCCACGCCAGCTACGCAACTGCTCGTTCAGATTCGCCACCACCGTGATGGAGTCAGCCAGCCGTGGATTCGGCGGCGGTGCCCGATGGCTGCTGCAGCCGGCTAAAATTAACGCCGCCGCCAACATGAACCAGAAGCGCATTTCAGATGATCCCTCTGTCCCTAGTCTCTTTATCGCAATAATTTAGCTTGTTTATCAATACAGTGACAAGATAACTGCGTGCTACTGTGACGCGATGAGCATAATATGACCGGCCACCTCCACGCGCTGGAACGGGATCGCATAGGCAGCGGTTAAATTTTCCTCATTCAGCACCTCGGCGGTCTCTCCGCAGGCGATGGCTTCCCCCTGGCAGAGCAGCCAGCTTTGTCCGGCATGGCGCAGGGTATGGTTGAGATCGTGGCTGCTCATCACCACCGCAATCCCCGCCGCGCTCAGCTCACGTAACAGCCGATCCAGCGCCGCCTGCTGGGCCACATCCAGACTGTTCATCGGCTCATCCAGCAGCAGCAGTTGACCCGCGGGATGACTCAAGGGATCGATCTGCAGGATCACTGCCGCCAGCCGCACGCGCTGCCACTCACCGCCCGAAAGCTGATTAACCTGACGGTCCAGCTTATTGTCCAGACCAAGCCTGGCCGCGATATCGCTCAGACGGGCGCTATCGCCCTGCTGCTGCATATGCAGCGCCAGGTAGTGCCACACCGGCATGGCGAACGGCGGGGTCTGGTGTTGACATAGATATCCGCGACGGCGCGCCAGCTCCGTCGCCGGCCACTCGTCAAGCCGCCGTCCGTTAAAATGAACCGTGCCGGGGCCGTCGGACAGCCCCGCCATGCGGGTCAGCAGCGTGCTCTTCCCTGCGCCGTTCGGCCCCACCAGGTGGACAATCTCCCCGGCGCGAAAGGCCGCAGAAAACGGGGCCAGACGCCCCGCCGCTTCTACATCCTGTAGCTGCATCAGAAACGCCATTATTTCGCCAGCGCTCCTTTAATCGCCGCCACCAGCTGCGGATCGTCCGGCGTCATATCCGGAGAGAAGCGCTCAATGACGTTGCCCTGGCGATCGACGAGGAATTTTTCGAAATTCCACAGAATGTCGTCCACATACAGCGGCGCCCGGCCTTTGCTGGCCATCCGCTCATAAAAACCGCTGCCTTCCGGGGCCACCGCTTTCGGCGCGGCGGCAATCAGTTTTTGATACAGCGGCGCGCGATGTTCACCGTTGACGTCAATTTTGCTGAACAGCGGGAAGGTGACGCCGTAGGTGGTGCTGCAGAAGGTCTTAATCTCTTCTTCACTGCCCGGCTCCTGGCCGAGGAACTGGTTGCAGGGGAACCCCAGCACGCTAAAGCCCTCCCCGGCAAACTGCTTTTGCAGATCCTCGAGTTGCTCATACTGCGGCGTCAGGCCGCATTTCGAGGCCACATTGACGATCAACAGCACCTTGCCGGCAAAGGATGCCAGGGTGGTTTTCTCGCCATCAATGGTCGTCACTTCGGTATTCAGAATGTCATGTTGCATAGCCTGTCCTCAATGGATAAACCGGTTTCCGGTGAAGGTGATCCCTATCTACTGTAGCGGATTCAGCGGCCGCCATTCTACTGCCAATCCCCCCGAGTTGTCGCATGATGTAACAGCGCTTCGCTGGCCGCCAGCAACATGAAATCCTCTCAATTGGGCAGTCGACCATTTCCGTGTACAGTGTCCCGGTAATGTAATATGGTTTCGTTACTTGTTAATTTAAGAGAGTTTTATTGATGAAGAAGTTGTTTAGCCTGGCGTTAATCGCCACCTCTGTCGCCCTGCTGAGCGCCTGCTCTCCGGATGAAGATAATAAAGTGAAAGTCGCTATCAATACCGGGCCGGACGAAGCCATCTGGAAAGTGGTGGAGCAGGTGGCGAAGGATAAATATCATCTCGACGTCGAAGTGGTCTCCTTCAATGATTATGTGCTGCCCAACGAAGCACTGAACAACAAAGATGTGGATGCCAACGCCTTCCAGACCCTGCCGTACCTTGAGGCGCAGTCGAAAGAGCGCGGCTATAAATTTGCGGTGGTCGGTAAAACCTTTGTCTTCCCTATCGCCGCCTATTCTCACCGGATCAAAAACATCAGCGAACTGCCCGAAGGGGCGACGGTGACCATTTCTAATGAAACCACCACCCTGGGCCGCAGCCTGCTGCTGCTCCAGGCGCAGGGGTTACTCAAGCTGAAACCGGGCGTCGGCTATTTACCCACTACGCTGGATATCATCGACAACCCGAAACAGCTGAAAATTGTTGAAGTGGATACCCCACAGCTGACCCGTACCCTTGATGATCCGAACGTTAGCTTGTCAATCATTAACACCAACTTCTCCGCCCAGGCGGGCCTGTCGGCCGCCCGCGACGGTCTGTTTATGGAGGGGCCGGATTCTCCTTACGTGAATGCGATTGTCGCCCGCGAGGATAATAAGGACAGCAAGAAAATTCAGGAGCTGAAAGCCGCCTTCCAGACCAGCGAAGTCGCGGAAAAAGCGAAGGAAGTCTACAAAGGCGACGCGATCAAAGGCTGGTAAGCCTGAACCGGCGCCGTCCCTGCCGACGGCGCCGCGCTATCCCCGCCCCCGCGAACGCAGCAGCAACCAGATAAAGACCGGCGCGCCCAGCGTCGCCGTCACCACGCCAATCGGCAGCTCTGCGGCGGAAAGCGCCAGTCGGGCAATGATATCCGCCCCCAGCAAGGCGCTCGCCCCGGCCAGCATGCAGGCCGGGAGCAACACCCGGTGATCGCTTAAACCACATAGCCGCAGAATGTGCGGGATCACCAGGCCGATAAAGCCAATTGCTCCCGCCAGCGCGACGCTAACGCCGACCAACCAGCCGGTCGCCACCACCAGCAGCTTGCGCCATAGCCACAGCGGCAGCCCGAGCTGACGAGCGGAGACTTCGCCCAGCGCCAGTAAATTCAGGGGTTGCGACTGCAGACAAACCCAGCAAAGCACCGGCAGGAGGGCTATCATCAGCCACAGCTGCTGCCAGTCGACGCCGCCAAACCCGCCCATCATCCAGTACATCAGCTGACGCAGGTCAAAAGAGGTGGAGAAGTAGACCGCCCAGGTCATCAGGGCACTGCAGATGATCCCCAGCGCCACCCCCGCCAGCAGCAGACGGCTGGTAGAGAGATGGCGGCGGGCAAAACGCAGCAAAATAAAGGTGATCAGCAGCGCGCCGAGGATCGCGCACAGGCCGAGCGCCCAGCCGGGCAAGACTCCTTTGCCCAGCAGGACGGCGGCAATCAGCCCGACGCCCGCCCCGTTGGAGACGCCCAGCAGACCCGGCTCCGCCAGCGGATTTTCAAACAACGCCTGCATAATCGCCCCGGAGAGCGCCAGCGCCGCCCCCACCAGCACCACCGCCAGGGTTCGCGGCAGGCGGATCTGCCAGATGAACAACTGGCCTTTCGCGCTCAGCCATTCCCCAGGCGGGATCCATTGATCGCCCGCGCACAGGCTGATCAGTAGCGTAACCAGGAGCAACAGCGTTAATCCAAAGAGCCAACGCCGGCTGCGGCGCTGTTGAAGATGGGCGAGAGTCAGCATAGATTCCATTACGCAGTGGGAACAAGAGGCTGATTTTACGGTGGGTGTCGCGGTGAGAAAAGGAAAACCTCGCGCCCGAATGTCGACGCGGAGGAGGCCTCCCCCGCGTCTGCGGTCATTCGTTACACCAGGATCTGAAACAGCAGCGCAAAGAGAATGATATTCGCCACCACGATTGCCCAGCCGTTATAGAGCATATATTTCAGATGCGTGGACTGCGCCAGCCCCATCTGGCCGAACATGTCCGATGAGGGAAACGGACCGAACCAGTCCACCTGAGACGAGGCGAGCAGCACCGCGGTGGTCCCCTGCGGCGGCACGCCGGCGGCCATCAGCATCGGGCCAAAGATTTTATGGGTAAACGTCATTTGCGCCACCGCCGCACCGGGCACATGGCCGATAATATTGAACGCAAAGATGCTAAAGCACAGCCAGGCCGGGGAGATCCCCTCGAGCAGCGGTTGGGTATACTCCAGCAGCCCCTGATAGGCATGCAGACCATCCATCAGTTCAAGGATTGGGTTATACAGCCAGTAGAGGATAAACATCCACACCAGACGGCCGCAGCCGTGATACAGCGCCTGCAGGATCTGCGTCGGTCGCAGGCCGCCTACCAGCCCGGTCATCAGCGCCACCAGCAGCATCACGATAATCGCAAAGCTGAAGCCAGCTTTGATCACCACGCCAACCACCGCCATCACAATGATCGTCGCGGCGAAGGCCAGCGCGCTTAATTTACGCCGACGCTGCTGCGCGGCGCTGAGATCCTCTTTTGGCTTCTCCGAAAGATCGACGTCATAGCGCAGTTTGCCTTCAGTCATCTTCTGGATCCGCCCCGCCATTATCCAGCCGGCCAGCAGCGTCACCGCACTCATCGGCAGACCGACGTACAGCAGATAATCCGGATAGCTCAACCCGCCGAGGCTGAGGATTGTCACGGTGCTGGGGGTGAAGGGCCCGGTAAAGAGCCCAACGGAGCCGGCGGTCATCATCAGCGCGGCGACCGTCGGCGGCGTTAAGCGTACCGCTGCCGCCACCGGAATGATCACGGCCACGATAATGGCGTTACCACCGGCCATGGTGCCCAGCGAACCACAAATTAAAATCGATGACACCACAATGCCGAACTTAACCCGCGTCTGGCTCGACAGCCCAATACGATGAACCACGAATTTCACCAGCTCAACCGCTGCGCCGGTGCGGGTGGCCACTTCCCCCACGCCGGCGCCGAGCATAATGATAAGCCCTACCGTGGCGATAAATGACCCGGTGGATTTCGCCAGCATCGTGCCCATTTCCGGCAGGCCGGTCGAGGTCATTATCATGGCGATAATAATCGAGGAGATCACCGCCAGCACAATATCAACGCCGATCAGCGATAATATCGCTAGTGCCACCAGCGGCGTAAATCCCAGCAGGCCAAGCTCACTGCCCGGTCGACCGTGGCACCACAGCGCGATCAACACGAACAGCAGCAATAACAGACCAGTAATAACGTTTTTCCGCGTGATATTTCGTCTGACAGGCGCATTGCCTGTGAGCGTTGAGTCACTCATAACACTCCTTAATGCCAATCAATCCGACCGTAAGGGTCAGGAGGTGTATTGGGACCTGCTCAGAAAACATCCCCCCTCTTTTTCATTATTGGCCGCGAGCCTGAGGGTGCGTTTGGGTACAAAGGAATAGATTCTGAGAGCGTAATATTCCGCCATCAGGCGGGGTCTACAGCACAATATGTAACCGGAGCGCTGATTGGAGATTAAATTTATGTTAACTTTGTGTTAGTGGATAATGACTTTTTATCGGTAGGCTATAACCCTGAGTTAACTGTTCATGAAACTGCGTCATCTGGAAATCTTTCACGCCGTAATGACCTGCGGCTCGCTGTCACGGGCGGCGGAAGCGCTCAATATCTCTCAGCCAGCGGCCAGCAAAGCGCTAAAAAGCGCCGAGATGAAACTGGGTTTTACCCTCTTTCAGCGGGTGCGCGGCAAGCTGCTGCCGACCAGCGAGGCGATCACACTTTTCGAAAAAGCGCAGAGCATTTATCAGGACCTCGATAACCTGCGCCTGTTGGCCGACAATCTGGCCCGCGATCCGCGCGCCAAAATCACCTTAGGCTGCCTGCCGAGTCTGGGATTAAGCCTGGTGCCAGAGCTGGTGACCGACTTTTATCAGCAAAACAGCAACCTGGTGATGACGCTCACCACCGAGCACACCGAGACGCTGGTCAAAAAACTGGATTTGTGCGAGATAGATTTGGCGCTGACGCTACAGCCGGTGCAGCAGGGAGAGATCCTGACCACCCTGATTGCCGAAGTACCGCTGGTGTACATCGACCGTCATTATCGTCAGGGGGCGGTGGACATCAGCCAGATCGACCAGCAGCGCTGGATCTCGCCAGGGCCGCACTCGCTCTCTGCGGCCATCGCCACCCGTCGCGACTTTTCCACCACCCGGCTTAACGTTCAGACCTACTATATGGCTACCGAGTTCGTGAAGCGCGGCATGGGCTGCAGCATCACAGATATCTTTTCCGCCCAGCACAACCTGGCTCCAGAGATGATCCACCCCATTACGCCGCCGATTGCCATCAACCTCTGCCTGCTGCGCCGGGCCGATGTTTCGCTGAGTCCAATGGCGCAAAAGTTCGTCGATTTTCTCTGCCAGCGTCTGCGCCAGCAACTCAAGGAGATTAACCTGCGGTTATACCCTGACCATAAAAAGTCAATTGCGCCGCTGGGGTAAATGCTTTGACATAACCCGATAAATTGATTAGCGGTGGATATATCGGGTTATGAACAAACGCATTGTCATTATCGGCGGCGGCGTGGTCGGTCTGGCCACGGCCTGGGAACTGATTAAGCGCGGCCATCAGGTGCAATTACTGGAGCGCAATGCTGAACCGGGCAGTGCCACCAGTTTTGCTAACGGCGGACAATTAAGTTATCGCTACGTTGCCCCCCTTGCCGATAGCGGCGTTCCCCTGCAGGGGATTAAATGGATGGGCAAAGCCGATTCGCCGCTGAATATGCGTCTTAAGATGTCTTTCCAGCAGTGGCGCTGGCTGCTGCAGTTCCTGCGTGCCTGTAATAGCCAGACCAATAAAATGAACGGCGATCATATTTTGCGCCTGTCGTTGCTCAGCCGTCAGGTCATGCAGTCATGGCTGGATGAGGATAATCTTGCCGATTTTCACTGGCGGCGCAGCGGTAAATTAATTATCCATCGCCGCGAATATGATTTTATTAAAGCGGCAAAAGGGATAGATCCTCAGTATCAGCAAGCGCTGAATGCTGACGCCTGTCTGCAACTGGAGCCGGCACTCAGACATATCAGCCCTTCGCTGCAGGGCGGGATTTATTCGCCGGGCGATGAAACGGCAGATTGCCATCAGTTCTGCCTTGCCCTGCTCGACAAGCTCAATGCCAGCAACGACTTTAGCCTGCTGACGCACTGTGAGGTGCAGCAGCTCAATAAGCGCGGCGGACGCATCAGCGCCCTGGAGACCAACCGGGGAACCATCACCGGCGATGATTATGTCGTTGCCGCCGGTAACGGCAGTGGTCCTCTGCTTGGGCATCTGGGGGTTCGCGTGCCGCTGTGCGCCCTGAAGGGGTACAGCCTGACCCTGCCCTATCCTGAAAAAGCAGGTATTGCCCCTGATATCAGCGTCACCGACTACGGGCACAAAATCGTTTATGCCCGCCTTGGCCAACAACTGCGCATCGCGGCGATGGTGGACATCGGCTATGACGGCGACCAACTGCGCGAGAGCCGCATTCAGGCGCTGAAAAACATCGTCGTCCGCAGCTTTCCCGAACTCGAAGGGCTGGACAAGGCCGAAGCCTGGACCGGCATGCGCCCGTCAACACCAGCAGGCCCGCCGATGCTGGGTCGCGCCGGATACCCCAATCTGTGGATGAACCTCGGCCAGGGTAGTCTCGGCTTTACCCTCGCCGCCGGCAGCGCGGTGGTGCTGGGCGCGTTAATCGACAATCAGGCACCCACTATTTCTTTAGAAGGTCTCACATGGAAACAAACCGCATGACCATTATTCGCAATAATCCACAACCTCGCCTTTCCGCCAGCGTTGCGTATGGCAATCTGTTGTTCCTCTCCGGGCAGACGCCAAAAAGCAGCGAAGACGATATCGTTTTACAAACCCGTGAAGTGCTGGAGAAGATCGATGCCCTGTTGGCGGCTGCCGGGAGCGATAAGCGGCAAATTCTCTCCGCGCAGATCTGGCTGAAAGATATCGAACGTGATTTTGTCGCATTCAATGACGTGTGGGTACAGTGGATGCCGGAAGGGCAGAGCCCGGCGCGAGCAGCAGTACAGGCGGAGATGGCGCGACCGGATATCCTGGTGGAGATCATGCTCACCGCCGTCAAAGCGTAAGGACGTATAGAAAAGAAAAAGGCCGCAATGCGGCCTTTTTAATTAGTTCAGATTATTTGTCTTTCGGCGACGCGTTTTCGACACGGCTTTTCAGCTTCTGACCGGGTCTGAAGGTCACCACGCGCCGGGCTGTAATGGGAATATCCTCCCCCGTCTTCGGGTTACGTCCCGGGCGTTGGTTTTTATCCCGCAAATCGAAGTTGCCGAACCCGGAGAGTTTGACCTGTTCTCCGTTTTCCAGAGCACGACGGATCTCTTCGAAAAACAACTCGACCAGTTCTTTGGCATCCCGCTTGCTAAGCCCAAGCTTATCAAACAGATATTCTGACATTTCAGCTTTTGTAAGCGCCATAGGTTCAATCCCTCAATGATGCCTGGAATCGCTCTTTTAATGCCTCTACACATCTGGCAACGGTAGCGGCAATCTCCTCTTCTTCGAGTGTACGGCTGGTATCCTGCAGGATCAGGCTAATCGCAAGGCTCTTATACCCTTCCGCCACACCTTTACCACGGTACACGTCAAATAAGTTTACGCCAACTACCTGATTTACGCCAACTTTCTTACATTCGGCTAAAACATCGGCAGCAGCCACGTTTTCCGCGACCAGCACCGCGATGTCACGACGGTTCGCCGGGAAGCGGGAAATATCGCGCGCCTGAGGCACCACGCGGTCTGCGAGCTTGTTCCACTCCAGTTCGAACACCAGAGTGCGACCGTTCAGATCCAGTTTACGTTCCAGTTCCGGATGAACAACCCCAATGAAACCAATGCGTTCACCTTTAAGATAAATCGCTGCGGATTGGCCTGGATGCAGCGCGGCGATCGCTTCGCCACGGAACTCGATGTCGGCCAATTTACCGGTTAAATCCAGTACGGATTCCAGATCGCCCTTCAGATCATAGAAATCGACCGTCTCTTTCGCCAGCGTCCAGTGCTCTTCGTAGCGGTTACCGCAGATCGCCCCGGCCAGCATCACATCCTGACGAATGCCCAGCGGCGCCTGAGTATCCGGCACGAAGCGCAGGCCACTCTCAAAGATGCGCACGCGGCTCTGCTGACGGTTCTGGTTGTAGACCACGGTACCCAGCAGGCCGGTCCACAGCGACAGACGCATCGCCGACATTTCGCTGGAGATCGGGCTTGGCAGGATCAGCGCCTCTTCCCCGGCGTGGATCAGCTGCTGGATTTTCGGGTCAACAAAGCTGTAGGTGATCACTTCCTGATAGCCTTTGTCGTTCAGCAGCGTTTTTACGCGCTTCAGCGACAGGTCGGCTTCACGATGGGTACCCATGATCAGACCCGCCTGTACTGGCGCATCAGGAATGTTGTTGTAGCCATAAACGCGAGCCACTTCTTCGACCAGATCTTCTTCGATCTCCATGTCGAAACGCCAGCTCGGGGCGACTGCCTGCCATTCGTCCTGACCCACCGTCACTTCGCAGCCGAGGCGCTGCAGAATGTCGGTGACCTGCGCGTCATCAATATGGTGGCCAATCAGGCGATCCAGTTTGCTACGACGCAGGGTAATGGTGGCGCGTTTTGGCAAGGTCTCTTCGTTTGTCACGTCGATCACCGGGCCGGCTTCACCGCCGCAGAGGTCGATCAGCAGACGCGTGGCACGCTCCAGCGCTTTATACTGCAGCGCCGGATCGACGCCGCGCTCATAGCGATGAGAGGCATCGGTGTGCAGGCCATGACGGCGCGCGCGGCCGGTAATGGACAGCGGGCTGAAGAACGCGCATTCCAGCAGCACGTTCTGGGTTTCGTCGTTAACGCCGGAGTGTTCCCCGCCGAAGATCCCGCCCATCGCCAGCGCTTTGTTATGGTCAGCAATAACCAGGGTGTCACTGTCGAGCTTCGCTTCAGAGCCATCGAGCAGCACCAGGGTTTCACCCTCTTTCGCCATGCGCACCACGATCCCGCCTTCGATACGGTCGCGGTCAAAGGCGTGCATCGGCTGGCCCAGCTCAAGCAGGACATAGTTAGTCACGTCAACCACCGCGTCGATGGAGCGGATCCCGCAGCGGCGCAGCTTCTCTTTCATCCACAGCGGGGTCGGCGCTTTGACGTTGATGCCTTTCACCACGCGGCCCAGATAGCGCGGGCACGCCTGCGGCGCGTCAACCTGAATCGGCAGCACGTCGTCAATGGTCGCGGCAACCGGCGTAATTTCCGGCGCGTTCAGCGGCGCTTTGTTCAGCACAGCGACATCGCGCGCCACACCGATGATACCCAGGCAGTCGGCACGGTTTGGCGTGACGCTGATTTCGATAGTGTTATCGTCAAGCTTGAGGTATTCACGAATATCAGTGCCGATCGGCGCATCCGCCGGCAGTTCGATGATACCGCTATGGTCGTCGGAAATACCCAGCTCGGAGAAAGAGCACAGCATCCCTTCTGACGGTTCGCCGCGCAGCTTCGCCGCTTTAATTTTAAAATCGCCCGGCAGCACGGCGCCGATGGTCGCCACGGCGACTTTCAGCCCCTGACGGCAGTTTGGCGCGCCGCAGACGATGTCCAGCAGGCGTTCACCGCCCACGTTGACTTTGGTGACGCGCAGTTTGTCAGCATTTGGATGCTGGCCGCACTCCACCACTTCACCGACCACTACGCCGTTGAAGCTGCCGGCAACCGGCTCAACGCCGTCGACTTCGAGGCCCGCCATGGTGATCTGATCGGAAAGCGCTTCGCTGTCGATCGCCGGGTTAACCCACTCGCGTAACCACAGTTCACTGAATTTCATTGTTCTGTCCTGCCCTTATTTAAACTGTTTGAGGAAACGCAGATCGTTTTCGAAGAACGCGCGCAGATCGGTCACGCCATAACGCAGCATGGTCAGACGCTCCATCCCCATACCGAAGGCGAAGCCGGAGTAAACTTCCGGATCGATACCGACGTTACGCAGCACGTTCGGGTGTACCATCCCGCAGCCCAGCACTTCCAGCCATTTGCCGTTTTTACCCATCACGTCAACTTCTGCGGACGGCTCGGTGAACGGGAAGTAGGACGGACGGAAGCGCACCTGCAGGTCTTCTTCAAAGAAGTTGTTCAGGAAGTCGTGCAGCGTCCCTTTCAGGTTGGTGAAGCTGATGTTTTTATCAACAATCAGACCTTCCATCTGGTGGAACATCGGGGTATGGGTCTGGTCGTAGTCGTTACGATAGACGCGGCCCGGCGCGATAATACGGATAGGCGGCTGCTGGTTTTCCATGGTACGGATCTGCACGCCGGAGGTCTGAGTACGCAGCAGGCGAGTGGCATCGAACCAGAAAGTGTCGTGGTCAGCGCGCGCCGGATGATGACCCGGAATATTCAGCGCATCGAAGTTGTGGTAATCATCTTCGATTTCCGGGCCAGTCGCCACGGTAAAGCCGAGCTCACCGAAGAAACTTTCAATACGGTCGATGGTACGAGTGACCGGATGCAGGCCGCCATTTTCAATGCGGCGTCCCGGCAGCGAGACGTCAATGGTCTCTGCGGCCAGACGCGCATTCAGCGCTGCGCCTTCCAGATCAGCTTTGCGCGCGTTCAGCGCCTGCTGCACCTGCTCTTTCGCTTCGTTGATGACCGCGCCGGCTGCCGGACGCTCTTCCGGCGGTAACTCACGCAGGGTGGTCATTTGCAGGGTCAGATGCCCTTTTTTACCCAGGTATTCCACGCGGACGTTGTCCAGCGCAGCAACATCTGATGCCTCGTTAATGGCTGCCTTGGCACTGGCAACCAGCTCTGCGAGATGTGACATGGTTTTCCTCATTATGTCGGTGCAGACACCGGTTATAGTGAAATTAATATCCCGAATCCATATACGAAAAAAGCCTCCACAGGGGAGGCTTTCTGGCGCTGTTTTCCGTTTCTTCTTTCACGCGCTAGCCTCCTGAGTTCAGGTGCTAAAGTAAAAAAAGAAGCGGAAAATAGCAGCATTCATGCTTGCATTACCTTGTCTGGTAAGAAACGTCAGACCTGTATTGAAAAGCCTGCGCCGATAAAAGTCAATGTATTGATGGTGTTGAAACGAAAAGAGGGAGACAAGCTCCCTCTTTCAACTGGCTTATGCCAGAGCTGCTTTCGCTTTTTCGACCAGAGCGGTGAACGCTACTTTGTCGAATACGGCGATGTCAGCCAGGATCTTACGGTCGATTTCAACAGAGGCTTTTTTCAGGCCATTGATGAATTTGCTGTAAGAAATACCGTTCTGACGTGCTGCTGCGTTGATACGTGCAATCCACAGTTGACGGAACTGACGTTTACGTTGACGACGGTCACGGTAAGCGTACTGACCAGCTTTGATAACAGCCTGGAAGGCAACGCGGTATACGCGAGAACGCGCACCGTAGTAGCCTTTAGCTTGTTTCAAAATTTTCTTGTGACGTGCACGTGCAATTACACCACGTTTTACGCGAGCCATGTGTGCTCTCCTGTATCTATTCTAAGTTAAAAAAGTTAAACGTTAACGACTTATGCGTACGGCAGGCACGCGATAACCAGGCCCAGATCGCCTTTGGAAACCATGGCTTTCGGACGCAGGTGACGTTTACGCTTGGTAGCTTTTTTAGTCAGAATGTGACGCAGGTTAGCGTGCTTGTGCTTAAAACCACCTTTACCGGTTTTTTTGAAGCGCTTAGCAGCACCGCGTACGGTCTTAATTTTTGGCATCTTAATAACTTCCACTTCGCATTGTTAATAAACGAAACATAGGCGAACAACATCAGTGAAGCCCTAAGGCTCCACTGACATCGCTACTTGAAGGCCTTACTGTTTCTTCTTAGGAGCGAGCACCATGATCATCTGGCGGCCTTCGATCTTCGTAGGGAAGGATTCGACTACTGCCAGTTCACTCAGATCGTCACGGACGCGCGTAAGCACTTCCATACCGATCTGCTGGTGGGCCATCTCACGACCGCGGAAACGCAGTGTGATCTTAGCCTTATCGCCATCTTCGAGAAAGCGAACCAGGCTGCGGAGTTTTACCTGGTAATCACCATCATCGGTCCCAGGACGGAATTTAATTTCCTTAACCTGGATAACTTTTTGCTTTTTCTTCTGTTCCTTAGAAGACTTACTCTTTTCATAAAGGAACTTGCCGTAGTCCATGATACGACAAACTGGCGGTTCGGCGTTAGGGCTGATTTCAACTAAATCTACTCCGGCCTCTTCAGCCTTTTCGAGAGCTTCTCTCAGACTCACAATACCCAAAGCTTCGCCTTCCAGACCTGTCAAGCGAACTTCCAGGGCGCGAATCTCGCCATTGATACGATTCGGACGTGCCGTTTGAACTCGTTTTCCGCCTTTAATACCTTATTCCTCCAGTTGTTGAAGACTGCGGCTGCGAATCTCTTGTTGCAGCTTCTCAATCACTTCACTTACGTCCATGCTGCCGAGGTCTTTCCCGCGACGGGTGCGCACGGCCACTTTGCCGGCTTCGACTTCTTTGTCGCCACAGACCAACATATACGGGACACGACGTAAAGTGTGCTCGCGGATTTTAAAGCCAATCTTCTCATTTCTCAAGTCTGCTTTTACACGAATGCCCGCATTTTGTAGTTTACGCGTCAATTCGTTAACGTATTCAGCCTGAGAATCGGTAATATTCATGACCACTACCTGCACTGGTGCAATCCAGGTTGGGAAGAAGCCAGCGAACTCTTCGGTCAGGATGCCAATGAAGCGCTCCAGGGAACCGAGAATCGCACGGTGAATCATGACCGGTACCTGACGCTCGTTATTTTCGCCCACATAAGAGGCGCTTAAACGCTGCGGCAGAGAGAAGTCCAGCTGTACCGTTCCGCACTGCCATGCGCGATCGAGGCAGTCATACAGGGTAAATTCAATTTTCGGGCCGTAGAACGCCCCTTCGCCCAGTTGATACTCAAATGGGATGTTATTTTCTTCCAGCGCCACCGCCAGATCCGCTTCCGCGCGATCCCAGGTCTCATCGCTACCGATACGTTTTTCCGGGCGAGTTGACAGTTTGACGACGATCTTCTCGAAGCCAAAGGTGCTGTACATATCGTAGACCATACGAATACAGGCGTTCACTTCATCGCGAACCTGATCTTCAGTACAGAAGATATGCGCATCATCCTGGGTAAAGCCGCGAACGCGCATCAGGCCGTGCAGCGCGCCAGACGGTTCGTTACGGTGACAGCTGCCGAATTCCGCCATACGCAGCGGCAGATCGCGGTAGGATTTCAATCCCTGGTTGAAGATCTGCACGTGGCCCGGGCAGTTCATCGGCTTAATGCAGTATTCACGGTTCTCGGAAGAGGTGGTGAACATCGCATCTTTGTAGTTGTCCCAGTGGCCGGTTTTCTCCCACAGCACACGGTCCATCATGAACGGACCTTTGACTTCCTGATACTGGTACTCTTTCAGTTTAGAACGAACAAAGGTTTCCAGTTCACGGAAGATAGTCCAGCCGTCGTTGTGCCAGAACACCATACCCGGCGCCTCTTCCTGCATATGATACAGGTCAAGCTGCTTGCCAATTTTACGGTGGTCACGCTTGGCGGCTTCTTCAAGACGCTGCAGATAAGCATTCAGCGCTTTTTTATCCGCCCACGCGGTGCCGTAGATACGCTGCAACATTTTATTGTTGCTGTCGCCGCGCCAGTAGGCACCGGCGGTTTTCATCAGCTTGAAGTGATGACAGAAGCGCATATTCGGTACGTGCGGGCCGCGGCACATATCGATATATTCTTCATGATGATACAAACCCGGCTTATCATCATGAGCAATGTTTTCGTCAAGAATAGAAACTTTATAGGTTTCGCCGCGCTTCACGAAGGTTTCACGCGCTTCGTGCCAGCTGACTTTCTTCTTGATGACATCGTAGTTTTTCTCGGCGAGCTCATGCATACGTTTTTCGAGCGCGTCGATATCTTCCTGAGTCAGGGTGTGGTCGAGGTCTACGTCATAGTAGAAGCCATTATCAACAACCGGACCGATAGCCATTTTGGTGTTGGGCCACAGCTGTTTAATGGCATGGCCTAACAGGTGCGCACAGGAGTGACGAATGATCTCCAGCCCTTCTTCATCTTTCGCAGTGATAATAGAGAGAGTGGAATCGGTTTCGATCGGGTCGCAGGCGTCTACCAGTTCACCGTTTACCCGCCCGGCAATGGTGGCTTTCGCCAGGCCTGGACCGATATCCAGCGCAACATCCATGGGGCTAACAGCGTGGTCAAAATGGCGTTGACTGCCATCAGGAAGCGTAATTACAGGCATTTTATGTCCTTATTTGCAGTGGTGCCCCGCACGAAAGAGCACATACAAAACTATATAATCATAATTATCATCAGGTTAAGGCGCAGTTCCCGCTTCACTCTGCGAAAATAGGAGGACGACCGGATAGACCGTTCCCGCCTGCCACCGCCTGCTGATAACACCGGGGAGTAGTTTACACATCATTGGTACGTGATTAAAGCCGCAAGCGTATAAATGATGGCGGAATGTGGAGAAAACAAGAGAGATTGAGATAAAAAGACGAATATCCTGCTACTGCAGGCGAGAATAATCCCCGGCAAAGCCGGATAATATTATTCGGACGTGATAGTAGAGACGCAATGATATTGCATACTTAATCTTTAACACAGCGCGTTAAACCGGTACCGCTCCACCCGGCTTAATTGACGTATGACGAAATAAAGGTCTGGTATATTATGACCACTCGCCGGCCACCAGCGTATGCACATTAAAGGCATCGCTCATGGATTGTCCGGTAGTTCGGGAACCGGGGGCGATATTCGAGCCAGCCTCAACGTCAGTCGCTTTGGCGATGCCAACCTGAGTATGGTCCTGGTTGCCTGATGGCGGAACGGGCGTGGCAGCGGATGCGCCAAAAGAAAGCACGCACAGCGCCAGGGCTGCGATGGTAAATGAAGTGTTTTTCATGATATTCATTCTCTTATTACGGAAGACAGACCGCGCGATTTCTCCGCCCGGACAGTGCATATCATTATAGATCCAGATCACATATTTGTCCGTCGAATATTTAGCTTTTCGTGTCAAATAGAATGAATATTTGTCAACAAACCGGGAATAATGGAGAAAAGATGGAGGGCTATTTCTTTTTATAAAAACTAAAACGAAAGGCCAGAAAAAATAATGGCACTCATTGCTAAATTTAAAACGAACAGGCCGGGGAAACCCGGCCTGAAAATATTACATTTTATACCCAAGGGACAGCGACGTCCGGCGATCGGTATGCTCCGGCGCAGAGGAAGGCGGTGCCGAGTTCCAGGTCACGTTGTAGGCGACCTTCAGCGCGAAATGGGCGTTAATCGCCACGTTTAACGCGCTCTCAGAGTTGACGGTGGTGTCCTCAGCGCCAAACACCGAGACCCCTTGCGTAAATTTGGCGTTATCGGTCATCTGCCAGGCCCAGGTGCCGGAGGCGTAACCCAGCGGCTGAGTATCGGTTTCTCCATCGGTAAACTCGTCATAGCGAACGCCAGGACCGAATTCAAACCGCAGGCTGTGCACCGGACCGTTGAGGATCTGACGACCATAACCCGCCGTCAGGACATCACGCTGCTGATAGCCATTATAGCGGTCGGTCAGCCAGCTGCCCTGACCAAAAATATAGTTCATATCGGTCAGG
Source organism: Klebsiella sp. HMSC25G12 (assembly GCF_001807705.1). Classification (NCBI taxonomy): domain Bacteria; kingdom Pseudomonadati; phylum Pseudomonadota; class Gammaproteobacteria; order Enterobacterales; family Enterobacteriaceae; genus Klebsiella; species Klebsiella sp. HMSC25G12. The sequence continues at coordinate 230,918 of NZ_KV789908.1, forward strand.
TTGTAGCGGCTACGCCCACCGACTGCATATTTTTCTGAGGATCGCTCATCGTTGGAAGAGGTGTTGCTGGCATTCCCCCACAGCGACCAGGCGGTGGTATTACCATACCAGGTCAAGGTGGAATCTGCCGTCATCGAGGAGTTTTTGGTGTTGCCGGACTGCGCCAGGTAGCCTGCGTTAACCACACCTTCGAAAGGTTTTTTAGCAGCGGAAGGGTCATCCATGACGGTAAATACAGAATCATCGGCCATTGCGCCAACAGACGCAAAAAGCCCCCCCGCCAGCATAACCGCTGCGGGTACTGTCTTTAAAAGCTTCATTATAACTCTCTAAAATACATTTTTTAGGACAGTACAAATGATGAACAGACACAACCTGCCCGCTCATTGAATTTAGCGTCCGTACAACATAAAAGAGACCTGAGGGTCCCGGAAACTTTCGCGAGGATCGCGGTGTGCAGGTCCTAAGAAAGGTAGCAAATTATAAAAAAGCACGAATAACATAGCAATCACTTACTCTTTCGTTTTTTGAATAAGACAGCTCCGGAAACAATCTTTATTTCATAATGAAAATACAGGCTTCTTTGCAAATCTCTCAGGAACATCACTTTCCCTCCCGGAGCCATCGTGCCATGCTTAAATAAAGCACAGTCGCCGTATTAAGGAGGAGAAGGAATGACCAAAATTTATACGTTAACGCTGGCCCCCTCGCTGGATAGCGCCACGCAGACCCCACAGATTTATCCCGAAGGTAAACTCCGCTGCAGCGCGCCAGTATTTGAGCCCGGCGGCGGCGGGATCAACGTTGCCCGTGCCGTGACCTTTCTTGGCGGCAAAGCCACCGCCATTTTCCCGGTTGGCGGCGCCACCGGCGAGCACTTAGCAGCCCTGCTGGCCGATGAGCAGGTGCCGGTCGAGACCGTCGAAACCCGCGACTGGACGCGGCAAAACCTGCACGTTCACGTGGCCGCCAGCGGCGAACAATATCGTTTTGTCATGCCCGGCGCAGCGTTGACGGATGATGAGTTCCGTCGGCTGGAAGAGAAAGTCCTGACTATCGAACCCGGCTCACTGCTGGTGGTAAGCGGCAGCCTGCCGCCAGGTATCAGCGTCGAAAACCTGATGCAACTGGTGAAAAATGCGCAACAGCAGGGACTGCGCTGCATTATCGACAGTTCCGGCGACGCGCTGGCTGCGGCGCTGGACGTCGGCAATATTGAGCTGGTGAAGCCGAACCAGAAAGAGCTCAGCGCCCTCGTACAGCGCGATCTGAGCCAACCCGATGACGTACGCCTTGCCGCCCAGTCGTTGATCCAGTCCGGTAAAGTACGCCGGGTGGTGGTTTCGCTCGGGCCGCAGGGGGCGTTAGGCGTTGACGCCAGCGGCAGCGTTCAGGTGGTGCCGCCTCCGATGAAAAGCCAGAGCACCGTCGGCGCCGGCGACAGCATGGTGGGCGCCATGACCCTGCGTCTGGCGGAAAACGCCGGGCTGGAAGATATGGTTCGCTTTGGCGTCGCTGCCGGTAGCGCCGCGACAATCAATCAGGGCACCCGTCTCTGCTCGCAGGCCAATACGCAAAAAATCTACGATTATCTCTGCGGTCGCTGATCTTCCCTGCCCCTCCGCGCTGGCGGAGGGAGCCACGATATTGGCTGGATGGTCTATGCTGGAAAGGCTATGGATAACAATGGGGTGTAGAGATGAGCAATGAGATAACCGCCTGGGTCGTCAGCGTCACCTTTCACGAACAGGCGCTGACGGAGATCAACGAGGTCAGCAACCACTTTACCCGCGCCGGGTTCGTACTGACGCTCAATGATGAAGACGGCAATCCCCATGAGCTGGGGACCAACACTTTTGGCCTGCTCAGCGCCCAGGATGCTGATGAAGTTAAGGCCCTCAGCGCAGGGCTGGCGGAATCGGCTCTGGGCCGCCCGGCAGAGATTACGGTCAGCACATTCGCCGAGTGGTTAAAAGCTCAATAAGTGCGTTTAACGCAACGGAAAGCGTCAGTTGTGCGTCAGTTCCAGGTTTACCCGGTAGCAGTGCGCTAACCTTATGATATGGTGGAAAACATGGGGAGAGACAGCATGTGGCAAGCAATCAGTACACTTTTACGCGATTGGCATTCCGAAAACGCTGAAATCGAACTGAAAACCGAGCTGCCCGGTGGGGAAATCCATTCGGCCTGGCATTTACGCTTCGGCGGGAAAGATTACTTCGTGAAATGCGACGAACGTGAGCTTCTGCCCATCTTCACCGCCGAGGCCGATCAGCTGGAACTGCTGTCGCGAAGCAAAACCGTTCGCGTGCCGCAGGTCTATGCGGTCGGCAGCGACCGTGACTACAGTTTTGTGGTCATGGAATACCTCCCTCCCCGTCCGCTGGATGCGCATAATGCCTTCCTGCTCGGCCAGCAGTTAGCGCATCTGCACCAGTGGAGCGATCAGCCGCAGTTTGGTCTGGATTTCGACAACGATCTTTCCACCACGCCGCAGCCCAACGCCTGGCAGCGTCGCTGGTCGGTGTTCTTTGCCGAGCAGCGTATCGGCTGGCAACTGGAGCTGGCGGCGGAGAAAGGGCTGCACTTTGGCGATATCGATACCTTAGTCGATGTGGTTCAGCAGCGGCTGGCCAACCATCAGCCGCAACCTTCACTGCTCCATGGTGACCTGTGGTCCGGTAACTGCGCCTTAGGACCAGATGGCCCCTATATCTTCGATCCGGCCTGCTACTGGGGCGATCGCGAGTGCGATTTAGCCATGCTGCCGATGCACCCGGAACAACCGCCGCAGATCTATGACGGCTACCAGTCCGTTTCACCGCTGCCAGCAGGTTTTCTCGATCGCCAGCCCATCTATCAGCTGTACACCCTGCTGAACCGGGCGATTTTGTTTGGTGGCCAGCACCTGGTGACGGTCCAGCAGGCGCTGGACGATGTATTGACGGAAAAAACGCGTTAGACAAGACTCACGGCGGACCAGGGGGTCCGCCGCAACGCATTATCAGTTGATCTCGACCCCACTCAGACGGAATTTGATAGTCATCGTCACGCCGGTTCCCGGTCTTGCCTGCTCGTAACGCCATCTGCGCATCGCGCTTTTCACTTCGCGCTCAAACATATTGGCCGGCTGGGCAGAGAGGATCTGTAGGTTGTCGATTCGGCCATCTGGCGTCACGTCAAACTTCACCCGTACCGTCCCTTCGATGCGCAGCGCCTGGGCGCGGGCCGGATAGGTCGGCTGGACACGGCTGATCGCCCGCGGGCCGCTCGGGGCAGTAACGGTGGGTTTGGCGGCCGCGGTCGAGGTGCTTGGCGCGGTGCGCGCTGGCGTCGTGTTGTTGTTTTCAAACGGCGAGGCCGGACGCGGCTCTGCTGCCGGCTTCACGTCCCGCTTCGGCTGCTCAACCTTTTTCTCCGGCTTGGGTTTCGGTTTGGGTTTAGGCTTCGGCTTCGGTTCCGGTTTATGGATCACCACCGGCGCCTCTTTCGGCGGTTCAGGCACCACCTCGGGTTCCGGCTCAGGATCAGGTTCGACAACGGGCTCCACGACTGGCTGTGCCGCCGGGGGCGGTTCAAGATCGGCCGGCGCGACCATCGTAATCTCAATCGGCTGCGTCGGAGAAGGCTGTTCAATAACCTGATGTACCGAGGTATAAAGCAGCCCCGCCACAACGGCACCGTGGATAGCCACGGACAGCAGCGTTGGCCACGGGAAGCGGCGAGGTAAATCAAGGGTCATTGCGCTCATAGTCGTTTCTGTTGAAAAATGATGCTCCGATTTTAAATGCAAATAGCAATCATATTCAATAAGGCGTCTTAACCTGAGTCAATTTTTGCCACCATTTGCAGAAAAAAGCCGCGTCGGCAGCGCATTCGACACCGGTATGCATCTTTGCATTGCAGTCCAAGGCGGTTTAACTTAACGTAATTCGCCTGATTATTGATAAGGAGCTTTGCCGTGCTTTACGTTATCTACGCTGAAGATATCGCCGATTCTCTGGAAAAGCGGCTCTCGGTTCGCCCTGCGCATCTCGCGCGTCTGCAACTCTTACACGATGAAGGCCGGCTGCTTACCGCCGGGCCAATGCCGGCCGTTGACAGCAACGAACCGGGCGCAGCAGGGTTCAGCGGCTCAACGGTGATTGCCGAGTTTGAGTCGCTGGAAGCGGCGCAGTCCTGGGCCAATGATGATCCGTATATTGCGGCTGGCGTCTACCGCCAGGTCTCTGTTAAGCCTTATAAGAAAGTGTTTTGATAAATATTCCCTGCTATTTTTCTGGTTAGCCATAAAAAAGACACCAGGCCATCAGATTAAAGGGCGCATTTTGGTACACAACATTAAAATGTCGCCCTTTTCCATCACGCGAAAAGTTTGGCTGTTCTCTCACTGACATGTCCTGTACAGGGTCAGATCCCCTCTCCTGCCTCAACATCGTCGCCTAACGCCTCACCATCCCTGCATTAATATCAAAAGCCCCCGCTGTCCGGCGGGGGCCTCTGATCGTTATCGCTGATCCAATTATCTGTTACTTATCGAGCGCATAGGCAATCACGTAGTCACCGCGATCCGGCGACTGGCGGGCTCCACCGGCGGAAATCAAAATGTATTGTTTGCCGGTCTTCGGCGAAACATAGCTGATGGGTCCCCCCTGGCTTCCTACCGGAAGACGGGCTTTCCAGACTTCTTCACCCGTAGATGAATCGAAGGCGCGCAGGTAATAGTCCTGGGTTCCGGCAATGAACACCAGGCCGCCCTGAGTTGCCAGGGTTCCACCCAGCGTCGGCATACCGATCGGCATCTGAGCACGCATTTTTATGCCAAACGGACCGGTATCCTGGACGGTACCGACCGGCACCTGCCAGACGATTTTCTGTGTTTTCAGGTCAATCGCGGACAGCGTACCAAACGGCGGTTTCTGACATGGGATCCCCAGCGGCGACATGAAACGGTTTTTGTTGACCGAGTACGGTGTTCCTTTCATCGGGACCGCCCCCATCCCGGCGTTCACCGCTTCACCACCGGTGTTAGCCACCGCGCTTTGTGGGTCCTGCTTAATCAGCTGCACCCACAGACCCAGACGCATATCATTGACGAAGATATAGTGGTTGTTCGGATCGGTAGACAGGCTGCCCCAGTTCATTCCTCCCAAAGAGCCCGGGAAGCTGAGGGAAACATCGGTCCCCGGCATGGTGTACAGCCCGTCATAACGCATCGATTTGAAGCTGATACGACAGACCAGCTGATCAAACGGCGTTGTCCCCCACATATCAGATTCTTTCAGGGTTTCCGCCCCAATCTGCGGCATCCCAACAGAGCGCGGCTGCGTCGCCGGATACTGTTCATTGGGGATATCAGCCGGTTTCACCGGGACCTCTTTCACTTCGGTAAGCGGTTGACCCGTCAGGCGATCAAGTACATAGATTTGACCCGCTTTGGTCCCCACCACCACGGCGGGTTTGTTGCCCTCTTTGGTCGGGAAATCGACCAGGCTTGGCTGCATCGGGACATCGAAGTCCCACAGATCGTTACGCACGGTCTTGTATACCCACTTCTCTTTCCCGGTGGTCGCATCCAGCGCCAGGATTGAAGTGGCGTATTTGTGATCGCCCTGAATACGGTCTGCGCCCCACAGGTCAACAGAGGAGCTCCCCATCGGAATAAAGAGGGTATTCATCGACGCATCCCAGGACATGGGCGCCCAGGAGTTAGCGGAACTGCGTTTATAATGTTCCCCCGGTTGCAGAACATGATTGGGATCCGGATTACGCGGATCAAATGCCCAGCGCTGCTGGCCGGTAATCACGTCATAACCGCGCACCACGCCGCCAGGCATGTCAGTACTGACGTTATCCGCCACGCGGCCTCCAACCACCACCGTGGTGCCAGCCAGCGTCGGGGCTGAAGTCAACACATAGCTTGGATCTGCCGCTGCGCCCATCCCTTCTCGCAGATTCACGCTGCCGTTCGTCCCGAAGTCCGGGCAGAATTGGCCGTTATCTGCGTCTAAGGCGATCAATCTGTCATCAATCGTATTCATCAGGATGCGACGCTGGCATGCTGCACCTGGCGCGACCTGTGCCGGCAGAACCGGTGTGGAGCCTGCCACAGTGGGCTGCGTCAGTGGCTTCGTCGCATCAAAATACGCCAGGCCTCGGCAGCGCATCCAGATGGCGGATTTCGCATTAATTTCCGCTCTCCAGATCTCTTTTCCACTATCGGCATCGACGGCGATCACATTGTTATGCGGGGTACAGAGGAAAACACGATCGCCTACCTGCAGCGGTGTTTGCTGATCTTCTGCGCCATTGCCATCCGGGCTTAACGGGGTGTCGCCAGTATGGAAGGTCCAGACGGGTTTCAGGTTTTTTACATTGTCACGCGTGATCTGGTCCAACGCCACAAAGCGGCTACCGCCGGCAGTATTGCCGTAGTGGTCCCAGTTTTGCTGTTTAGCGTCTTCTTTTACCGGCACCAGCGGTAATTTCTCGCCGCTGAACGCCACTGTGGGATGGGGCTGAAACATCTGAACAAAGGTGACGCCCATGGCGATAACCAGAACAACGCAGACCCCCCATGCCCCTTTGGTGCTGTAAGGCTTTCCTTCATGCTTACGTAGCGCAGGCCAGGTGGCCGCCGCCAGCAGCATCAACCCGGCGGGTACCATCAAACGGGAAACGAGCGGCCAGAAGTCGAAGCCGGCATCAAACAGTGCCCAAATCAGGGTACCCACGAATACCAGAGCAAACAGCCACACCGCGGACGACCTGCGGCGGAAAAACTGAATCGCGGCGAGCAGGGTAATAACCCCGGCAATAAGGAAATACCAGCTTCCCCCCAGGGAAACCAGTTTATAACCGCCGATGACAAAGAACAGGCCTGTCGCAAGCAGTATCACACCGACCAGCAGGCACCACAGGCCTAACCAGCCGGATGAGCGGGGATTCGTATTTGACATAATAACTCTCCTGATAACACCATGAAATAAAACTATTTCTTATTTAACTATCGATGTTTTCCCCGCAGTAAGCCAAACGGCATAAATGAAGCATAATGCCGGGATAGAAAATGGCGATAAAACATCGATGTCGGGAATTATATTTAATTGTTAATAAATTGTGTAAGTCCGTTATGTAAGATCTTGTATTTTATTTATTTATTGATTGTTGTTTGCGCAACACTATTGTGATAAAGCTAAAAAAACGCCAGGAAGGATTAAAAAGAAATGACTACAACAAATAAATAACACAGAATAATATATCGGCATTTATTCATTTCACATCGACATTAGATTGGATAAATGCCTAATTTATGGTTATTGCTCTTTTTTTTACATTGACTGGATAAGCATGTTGATGCGGGTAATTTCTCCCTGCCGATATTAAGCCATGGAATAAACGGGGATTAATGTCCGGTTTTCGCAAGGTACTGAACCGGTCTTAAACAACCTTCCTGCATTCAGGCTCGCGGTGATTTCTCTCCCCCGGAAAATAACCCCGCAATGATATAACCACACACAATATACTGACATGGCCCAATAAAAATCTCACCGTCAGGTTAAAATTGCCGATGATCATTTTTTAACTTCTATTAATTGCCTTGCGTAAAGTTCACGCTGCGTTACTGTAGGGTTATTCGTGCTTGATTAAAAATTTTGAAAGGGAATAACAAATGTTTTCAATAAGACTTCCCTCTTTTTAAGCTACCCTTTGTGTACTTGCCCATTTTGAGGAATTTTTTGTGAACGTTCTGAAAAAAACAGCATTTCTTTCTCTGCTTGCCTTATATATCCCTGTATCACAAGCTGCGGCGACGGAATATAACCTGGATCCGCAGCACACGTCGGTGGTTATTGCCTGGAACCATTTCGGTTTCTCTAACCCTACCGCCTATATCTCTGATGTTTCAGGGAAATTATCTTTTGACAAAGAAAATCCTGAAAAATCTTCTGTTAGCGTTACTCTGCCGGTAAAAACCATTGACACGCATGTCAAAGCGTTAACCGATGAATTTTTAGGCAAAGAATACTTTGATGTCAAAACGTTTCCCGAGGCTACTTTCCGGAGTACCAAAGTGGAAAGCAAGGGCGACAATAAATATGATGTCGAAGGTAACCTGACCATTAAAGGCATCACCAAACCGGTAGTTCTGCATGCAACCCTCAATAAGCAGGACATGCATCCAATGGTGAAAAAAGAGGCGATTGGATTTGATGCAACAGGGGTAATCAAACGTTCAGACTTCAAGCTTGATAAGTATGTGCCCGCGGTAAGTGATAACGTGACCATCACTTTATCCACTGAAGCCTATGCAAAATAAAGTAATGCACGCGTAATAGCGTGCATTTTATTCAGGCGCGTTATCCAGATAACCGTTCTGAAAGGCAAACAAACAGGCGCAGATTATTTAAGACCAGGAGCGGCACGCTTAGCCTCATGCGCCATGATCTGACTGCGCCTGTTTCATCATTCTTCTCAACTTACTTCAGGCTGCATCTGCTGGCCAGTGTGGGCATGCATTCGACAGCGCCGCACCTGTCTGGGTAACAATAAATACTGCATGGCAATTAATTCCTGTGGCGGCAGGAATAGGTTCTGCCTGAAACAAACCGCCCGGAATAACGTGACATGCCTATTTTAATGAGACGTGAAAGCAAGCCAGGCGCAAACTGTCGTTGCACCGCAGTCGAGCAAAATAATGATGTCAAGATGGCAATGATAACGATAATTCAGCGCAGGGCTGAGAAAACGACAACGGCACCGCGTACGGTGCCGTTAGCCTGCTCGCTTAACAGTCGGGAAAAATAAACAGCAGAGCATGACGCTGCCGTTTCACCAGTCCCTTCCTGATAGCAAGGATCCGCATATTGCGGCGCGATTGGGCTTCCAGCCAGCGCGCTTTACGGCGATTCACCTGTCTCAGCATGCGCCAGCGCCCTACTTCCGTTCTACTACGCTTCATTGCAACGACTCTACGAGTGAAAACAGCCTCCATTATAAACCTCTGCCAGCAACTGACTACCGCTTTCGCTGCGTTTTTATTTGCCAGAAAAATACTGATGCGTAAACTCATCACATAACGTCATTCAAAAGGATTTTACATCTATGACAACCTTTTACACGGTGGTGAACTGGCTGGTCATTCTGGGGTACTGGCTGTTGATCGCCGGTGTAACATTACGAATTCTAATGAAACGCCGCGCTGTCCCGTCCGCCATGGCATGGTTGCTGATCATTTATATCCTGCCGCTGGTGGGGATTATCGCCTATCTCTCCTTTGGCGAACTGCATCTCGGCAAACGCCGGGCGGAACGCGCCAGGGCGATGTGGCCCTCGACGGCCAAGTGGTTAAACGACCTCAAAGCCTGCAAACATATCTTCGCGGAAGATAACAGCCCGGTGGCAGAATCCCTGTTCAAGCTGTGTGAACGGCGTCAGGGCATTGGTGGCGTAAAAGGCAACCAGCTGCAGCTGCTGACGGAATCTGATGACGTGATGCAGGCTCTGATCCGCGATATTCAACTGGCCCGCCACAATATCGAGATGGTCTTTTATATCTGGCAGCCAGGCGGTATGGCCGACAGCGTCGCCGAATCGCTGATGGCCGCCGCGCGTCGTGGGGTTCACTGTCGGCTAATGCTCGATTCTGCGGGCAGCGTGGCCTTTTTCCGCAGCCCATGGGCGGCGATGATGCGTAACGCCGGTATTGAAGTCGTCGAGGCCCTCAAAGTTAACCTGATGCGTGTGTTCCTGCGCCGGATGGATTTGCGTCAACATCGCAAGATGGTGATGATCGATAACTATATTGCCTATACCGGCAGCATGAATATGGTCGATCCGCGCTACTTTAAGCAGGACTCGGGGGTCGGCCAGTGGATTGACCTGATGGCGCGGATGGAAGGCCCGGTGGCGACCTCGATGGGCATCGTCTACTCCTGCGACTGGGAAATCGAAACCGGAAAGCGCATTCTGCCGCCACCACCGGACGTCAATATCATGCCGTTCGAAGAGGCCAGCGGGCATACCATCCACACGATCGCCTCCGGCCCGGGCTTTCCGGAAGATCTGATCCATCAGGCGCTCCTCACCGCCGCCTACGCGGCGAAAGAGCATCTGATCATGACGACACCTTACTTCGTGCCCAGCGACGACCTGCTGCACGCAATCTGTACCGCCGCCCAGCGCGGTGTCGACGTGAGTATTATTTTACCGCGCAAGAACGATTCACTGCTGGTGGGCTGGGCCAGCCGGGCCTTTTTCACCGAGCTGCTGGCGGCCGGGGTCAAAATTTATCAGTTTGAAGGCGGATTGTTGCATACCAAGAGCGTGCTGGTGGATGGCGAACTGAGCCTGGTGGGGACGGTGAATCTGGATATGCGCAGCCTGTGGCTCAATTTTGAGATTACGCTGGTCATTGATGACGCCGGTTTTGGCAGCGATCTGGCGGCGGTCCAGGATGACTATATCTCGCGTTCGCGCCTGCTTGACGCCCGTCGTTGGCTAAAACGACCGCTCTGGCAGCGGATCGTCGAGCGACTGTTTTACTTCTTCAGCCCGTTGCTGTAAAACGTGCCCATCAGATACCGAATGAGTAGCAATCATGGATATGGATTTAAACAACCGCCTGACCGAAGACGAAACGCTTGAGCAGGCTTACGATATCTTCCTCGAGCTGGCGGCCGACAACCTCGACCCGGCGGACATCATTCTGTTTAACCTGCAGTTTGAAGAGCGCGGGGGCGCCGAACTGTTCGACCCGTCCGCAGACTGGGAAGAGCATGTGGATTACGATCTGAATCCGGATTTCTTCGCCGAAGTGGTGATTGGCCTGGCGGATACCGATGGCGGGGAAATTAATGACATTTTCGCCCGTGTTCTGCTGTGCCGCGAAAAAGATCATAAGCTGTGTCATATTTTGTGGCGTGAATAACGCTCACTATCCAGTGAAAAGCCTGCCGCGGTTCACCCGGCAGGCTTTTTTTATGCTGGCAGCTTATTTCGGCAACGCATGGCCGCAGGCGTGACAAAAACGGGCGTTATCGTCATGGTCGCCCTGCTGGCACTGCGGACACAGGCGACGCTGACGCCGACGGTTCAGGGCGCTGGTCATATGGGTAGTGATAAGCCCGGTCGGTATCGCAATAATGGAGTAGCCGATCAGGATGAGGATCGACGCCAGAATGCGGCCCAGTGGGGTATGCGGGGTGATATCGCCATAGCCGACGGTGGTGATGGTCACGATGGCCCAATAGACCGAGGCGTTGAGCGTCGTAAAGCCGTACTCCGGCCCCTCGATCAAATACATTAGCGAACCGAAAATCACCATCACAATGGCGATAAACGAATAGAACAGAATCAGCTGGTGACGCGCACTGACGATTGCTCGCCAGAACACGTTGAGCGAAGGCATAAAGCGCAACAGTTTGAGAATACGCAGCGCGCGGATCGCTCGCATTGCTCGCCAGGCAAAGACATAATTCAGGCTAATCTCCGGCCACAGCCACATCACATACAGCGGCAAAATCGTCGCCAGGTCAATCAGTCCCCAAAAGCTAAAAATATAGTGGAGCGGATTGGGCCAGGTGGCGATACGCAGCAGGTACTCCACGGTAAAAACCGCGGTCACCAGCAGCTCCAGCCAGACGAAAACATGCCATTCATCTAATGTCAGATGATATTGCGTGCCCAGCCCCGACTCGATAAAAATCACCAGCACGCTGAGCAAGGCGAAAAGTCCGCACAGCCCTTCGAAGCGGCGGCCGGAACGTCGGTTCTGATCGAAAAGTAAATGATAAAGCCGCAGACGCGCGGCAGAAAGCATACCCACTTCGTTAACCTCGCAAAAAAAAGGGCTGACCTGCGTCAGCCCCTGAGATTATAACGGGTCTACCTTAAGGCAGGAAACCGCATGGCGGAAACTGCCCTCCAGTACCGGGCGGGTTTTCGCACACTCTGGCCCGGCGAGCGGGCAGCGGGTGCGGAACACGCAGCCCGACGGCGGGTTAATTGGCGAGGGTAATTCGCCCTCCAGCAACTGAATAGTTTTCGCTTTCTCGAGATCAGGATCGGGGATCGGTACCGCCGACATCAGCGCTTTGGTATAGGGATGCAGCGGATTATGATACACCTCGTCGTAGGTGCCCAGCTCCACCGCATGGCCCAGATACATCACCAGGACGCGGTCGGAGATATGTTTAACCACCGCCAGATCGTGGGCGATAAATATCAGCGACAGCCCCATCTCACGCTGCAGCTGCTGCAGCAGATTGACCACCTGAGCCTGAATCGACACGTCAAGCGCAGATACTGGCTCATCGCAGATAATCAGCTTCGGCTCAAGGATCAACGCCCGCGCGATGCCGATACGCTGGCACTGACCGCCGGAGAACTCATGCGGATAGCGGTTGATCAGGTTAGGCAGCAACCCGACCTTCATCATCATCGCTTTGACGCGATCGCGCACTTCCTGACGCGACATCTTCGGATGATAGGTGCGCAGCGGTTCAGCGATAATCTCCCCGATGGTCATGCGCGGATTCAGCGAGGCCAGCGGATCCTGGAAGATCATCTGGATATCGCTGCGCACATCGCGCCACTCTTCCTGCTTCATACCCAGCAGATCTTTCCCAAGCCAGGCCACTTTTCCATCGGTCGCTTTCACCAGGCCAATAATGGCGCGGGCGAAGGTCGATTTGCCGCAGCCTGACTCCCCTACCACACCGAGGGTTTCCCCCTCATAGAGGCGCAACGTCACGCCATCCACTGCTTTCAGCGTTTTCGACGGCTGCCAGAACCACTGCTTGCCATCTTTGATATCGAAGTGCACCTTCAGGTCGGCAATTTCAAGCAGGACTTTTCGTTGTTCAGTTACGGCGTTCATAGCAGATCCCCCACCGGTTTAAAGCAGGCGCGCAGGCGGCCTGGCGCGAACGACTCCAGCGGCGGTGCGCTGCTACACTGCTCCATGGCGTGCGGGCAGCGCGGCTGGAATGGACAGCCTTTCGGCAATCGCAGCAGGTTTGGCGGGTTGCCAGGGATGGTTAACAACGCATCGCCCTCGGCATCCAGACGAGGAACTGCATTCAACAGGCCAATAGAGTATGGATGTGACGGTTGATAGAAGACATCGCGCGCCTGACCGTACTCCATGGTGCGCCCGGCGTACATCACCAGCACTTTATCGCAGATCCCGGCCACCACCCCGAGGTCGTGGGTGATCATGATGATTGCCGTATTGAATTCGCGTTTAAGCTCATTCAACAGCGTCATGATCTGCGCCTGCACGGTGACGTCCAGCGCGGTGGTGGGTTCATCCGCAATCAGCAGCCGCGGCCGACACAGCAGCGCCATGGCAATCATCACGCGCTGGCGCATCCCGCCGGAAAACTCGTGCGGAAACATCTTCATGCGCTTGCGCGCTTCCGGCATTTTTACCGCATCGAGCATCTTCACCGACTCTTCAAACGCTTCGGCTTTGCTCAGTCCTTTATGCAACATCAGGACTTCCATTAACTGCTCGCCCACCCGCATATACGGGTTAAGAGAGGTCATCGGATCCTGGAAAATCATCGAGATTTGCTCGGCGCGCAGTTTGTTCAGTTCACGCTCGGGCAAATTGAGGATCTGCCGACCGTTAAAGGTGGCGGATCCTCCGATGCGGCCGTTGGCCGCCAGCAGCCCCATCAGAGCGAAGGCGGTTTGCGATTTACCGGAGCCAGATTCGCCCACAATGCCGAGCGTCTCGCCCGCCTGCAGGGTGAAGTTCAGGTCATTGACGGCAGTGACATCGCCATCCGGCGTTTTAAAGGTGACGCGGAGATCTTTCACGTCCAGCAGCAGGCCGCTGTGACTCTGCGCTTGCGGCGCCTTTGCCGTTTCAATCATGGTCATGGCAGCGCTCCTTAGCGGTCTTTCGGGTCGAGGGCATCACGCAGACCATCGCCGATAAAGTTGAAACAGAACAGGGTCACCACCAGGAAACCCGCCGGGAACAGCAGCAGCCAGGGCGAGACTTCCATTGAGTTGGCGCCATCGCTGAGCAATGCTCCCCAACTGCTGAGCGGCTCCTGGGTTCCCAGCCCGAGGAAGCTGAGGAAGGATTCGAAGAGGATCATGCTGGGGACCAGCAGCGAGGCGTACACTACCACCACCCCCAGTACGTTGGGGACGATATGGCGCAGCACGATGCTGGCCGTGGAGACCCCACCGACCTGCGCGGCTTCGATAAACTCTTTACGCTTCAGGCTCAAGGTCTGTCCGCGCACGATACGCGCCATATCCAGCCAGGAAACCATGCCGATGGCAACAAAGATCAGCAGGATATTCTGACCAAAAAAGGTCACCAGCAGGATGACGAAGAACATAAACGGGAAGGAGTTGAGGATCTCCAGCAGACGCATCATCACCGAATCCACTTTGCCGCCGAGATAACCGGAAAGCGAACCGTACAGCGTGCCGAGGATCACCGCCACCAGCGCCGCTGCCACCCCGACCATTAGCGAAATACGCCCGCCGATCGCCACGCGCACCAGCAGGTCGCGCCCGGAGGAGTCGGTTCCGAAGTAGTGGCCTGAAGCCATATCCGGGGCATTGGACATCATGCCCCAGTCGGTATCGAAGTAGGAGAACGACGACACCATTGGCGCAAAGGTGACAAACAGCGCAATAAGCACCAGCATGATCAGGCTGGTCACCGCGGCGCGGTTGTGCATAAAGCGGCGACGCGCATCCTGCCAGAGGCTACGCCCCTCCACTTCCAGCTTCTCACTGAAGTTTTCCAGCGCCTCGCTATTTTTCTTACTTAACATCATGGCGAACTCCGGCTTCAGTAGCGAATCTTCGGATCGATAACGGCGTACAGCACGTCAACGATGGCGTTGAACAGGATAGTCAGGGCGCCAACGAGGATCGTCAGGCTCAGCACCAGCGAGTAGTCGCGGTTAAGCGCCCCGTTAACGAACAGCTGGCCGATCCCCGGCAGGCCGTAAATGGTTTCAATGACCATTGAGCCGGTGATGATGCCCACGAAAGCTGGCCCCATATAGGAGAGCACCGGCAGCAGCGCCGGCTTCAGCGCATGGCGCAAAATAATGCGGCGCATCGGCAGCCCTTTTGCCCGCGCGGTGCGGATAAAGTTAGAGTGCAACACTTCTATCATCGAACCGCGGGTGATACGGGCGATACTGGCGATATAGGCCAGGGAAAGCGCCACCATCGGCAGGATCATAAATTTCAGCGCTCCGCCGTTCCAGCCGCCGCCCGGCAGCCAGTGCAGGGTAATGGCAAAAATCATCACCAGCAGCGGCGCCACCACAAAGCTCGGAATAACCACGCCGGTCATGGCTACCCCCATCACCGCGTAGTCCCATCGGGTGTTTTGCTTCAGAGCGGCTATCACCCCGGCGGCTACGCCGATCACCACCGCGAGTAAAAAGGCGGCGAAGCCCAGTTTCGCAGAAACCGGGAAGCTGGCGGCCACCAGATCGTTGACCGAATAATCTTTGTATTTAAAGGAGGGACCAAAATCGCCATGCGCCAGTTGCTTCAGATAATTGAAGTACTGCGTCATGATTGGGTCGTTTAAATGGTATTTTGCTTCAATATTCGCCATGACTTCCGGCGGCAGGGTGCGCTCCCCGGTAAAAGGACTTCCCGGTGCCAGACGCATCATGAAGAATGAGATGGTAATAAGAATAAATAGCGTCGGAATCGCTTCCAGACAGCGACGTAAGATAAATTTTAACATTGCCCGTACCTTCTGGCGTGTGCCTTTGCACTGCTCTCAAATAAGACACGATGGAGCGAGCACAGGCCCGCCCCACGTATTGCCATTAATGTTTGATAACGTAGAGATCTTTGGTATAGACGTTATCCATCGGGTCTTTACCGGTATAGCCCCCAACCCACGGTTTCACCAGGCGGGCGTTGACGTAGTAATAGACCGGTACGATCGCGCTGTCTTTGTCCAGCTGCTGTTCCGCTTTCGCATAGGCTGCCGTACGCTGCGCTTCATCAGACGCTTTTACGGATTCAGCCATAATCTTGTCGAACGCCGGGCTCTTATAGTGCGCAGTGTTCATTGAGCTGTCAGAGAGCATGGTATTCAGGAAGGAAGTTGGCTCGTTATAGTCGGCGCACCAGCCTGCGCGTGCCACGTCATAGGTGCCCTGGTGACGGGTATCGAGGAACGTTTTCCACTCCTGGTTAACCAGCTTCACGTCAATGCCCAGGTTTTTACGCCACAGCGAGGCGGCGGCAATCGCCAGCTTCTTGTGCAAATCGGAGGTGTTATACAGCAGGTTAAAGGTCAACGGTTTATCCGCGGTATAGCCGGCTTCGGCCAGCAGTTTCTTCGCTTCTTCGTTGCGTTTTTCCTGCGACCACGTAAACCATTCCGGCTCGCTCAGCTTCGCGCCATCGGTGTACGGCGGCGTGTAGCCGTAGGCCGGCAGATCGCCCTGTCCTTTCACTTTATTAGCAATAATGTCGCGATCCAAACCCAGCTTCAGCGCGGTACGGACGCGTACGTCGGTAAACGGCGCTTTCTGGTTGTTGATTTCGTAATAATAGGTACACAGATACGGGTCGACGTGCAGCTCGTTGGGGATCTCTTTTTTCAGCTTCTGGAAGAGTTCGATCGGCAGCTGGTTATAGGTCATGTCCAGTTCACCGCTGCGATAGCGGTTAACATAGGTCACTTCGGAAGAGGTCGGCAGCCAGGTAACGGTGTTAATGACGGTTTTAGCATTATCCCAGTAGTGCGGGTTGCGCTCCATCACGATACGTTCGTTGACCACCCAGTCTTTCAGAGTATACGCCCCGTTGGTGACGATGTTGCCAGGCTGTGTCCATTTCTCGCCAAATTTTTCAATAGCCGGTTTGTAGACAGGAGACATCGCCGGGTTAACCAGCAGCTTATAAAAATAAGGGACTGGCTCGCTGAGGGTAACTTCCAGCGTGTGGTCGTCAATGGCTTTTACGCCCAGTTCGCTCGGCGCTTTCTTGCCATCAATGATGTCGTCGACGTTAACGATATGACCATATTGCGGATAGCTGGCATAAGGAGAAGCGGTTTTCGGATCCACCAGACGCTGCCAGCTGTAGACGAAGTCCTGAGCAGTAACCGGCTCGCCGTTAGACCATTTCGCATCTTTACGCAGATGGAAGGTCCAGACTTTAAAATCTTTATTATCCCAGCTCTCTGCTACGCCAGGGATCGGGTGGCCATCTTTCGGCGAAGTATTCAGCAAGCCTTCGAAGAGGTCGCGGCTAATATTGGCCTCGGGTACCCCTTCAATTTTATTCGGGTCCAGCGATTGCGGCTCAGCGCCGCTATTTCGCACCAGCGTTTGCTTATCCGACAACTGCACACCGGCCGGGACATCCGCTGCCATAGCCATATTGCCGGCAAGCAGTGCGGATAGCACTCCCGCGGCGATCAAACGTTTTTTAGTGATGATGGTCATTGTGTTGTAACTCCAGTCATTATAATTACTGGTTTTTTAACCAGCCTGTTTTTTTCCCGTTTGCGGGGATCTGTCCAACGCAGGAGCGTTTGCGATTGGCAGATTGCTATCACCGACTTATTTATTACGACCGCTCGAACGGCAGCCTTAACGTCGATTCTTTGCCCCCTCGCTGGAGGGCAGTTCCGGCGCAGTGAGATTATTAATAATAATTCTCATTTACGCATATAATTCAGCAGACGATAACGGCGGAAATTACCAAAAGGTAAACACCTCCGCCAATGCAATTTGCAAATATGTTACCGGATTCTCTTTTATCGCCGATATTGCCCGCGATGCTCAAGATCTTCGCGGACTACCGACAAAAAAATATCATTGTTAATCATAGTGATATGATTTTTTAATCGCGTTGAGAATCGAGTATCGGCTAAAAGATGCTTTTTTGTACAAAAATTTAACAACAGGTTACTTTTTAGCACATTCATCTACTGCCTTGTTAAAATTACTAATATCATTTCGATGATCCGACAGCAAGTGCCAGAGAATGATGTGAAGAAAATAACATCGCAGGCAGGAAGAGCGTGAGGGGAAAACAATGAACAAAAACAGATATCTTAATGAAAAATATGGATTTAAAGATATTATCGCAAAACGTTATCTCAACAGCCGATCTCGCGCTGGTTAATAGGTTTTGCTAATAATCGCGCAAGCGCGAAGTGAAGCCTCCACGCTTGCATGGTGTTCCACTAATTAAGCAGTCCGGGGAACAGCGCTTTAATACCGGTTACGATAAACTCGATCCCCAGGGCCATCAGCAGCAACCCCATGATACGGGTGATGACGTTGATTCCCGTCTGTCCCAGCAGACGAACCAGCCACGGCGCCATTCGGAAAATGCCCCAGCAGCAAAGAGCGAATACCGCTATCGCCAGTGAGAACCCGACCAGGTGCACCCAGGAATGATATCGGGTGCCCCAGACAATAGTTGAACTGATTGCCCCCGGTCCGGCCATTAAGGGGAGCGCGAGAGGCACGACGCCGATGCTCTCCCGGACCGCCGTCTCCGATTTCTCCTGCTTGTTCTGCTTATCTTCGCCGAGCTTGCCGCTGATCATCGACATCGCAATGGTCACCACCAGGATGCCGCCGGCAATGCGGAAGGAATCAATCGAGATGCCAAAAATCTGCAGAATGCCATCGCCGAGAAACAACGACGTCAGGAGGATGATCGCCACCGACAGGTTTGCGGTCAGGTTGGTCTTGTTGCGCACCGCTGCCGGTTGGTAGCTGGTCATACTGATAAACACCGGAATGATGCCGACCGGGTTGACCAGGGCAAATAAGCCAATGAAAAACTTGAAATAGGTAGCAAAATCGAACAGTGGTTGAGTCACAATGGGCTCCGCAGCATCATCAAAATTGGCGGTTGACTATTAACAGCATAAAATAACTGCGCGAAACATACGCTTTTTGCATGCAATATTCATTATAAATATGCATAACCCGGTGATATGTATCGAATGTTAGTTATTTGTAGCTTTAATGCTAATCGTTTTTTTAATTTCAAAACCCTTCCATTACACTTGATCGAATCGGTTAAAAAGCAGCCAGCTGAAAGGTATCAGCCACGCCAATACTTGATCTAAATCACGTATTTTGTACTCAGAAGTGAGTAATCTTGATGACACCAACAGAGTGGAAGGCAGCATGACCTGAAAGTTAAAGTAATAGAGCTTTTTTAGTAAATCGGTAAAACAGTGTCCTGATTTTTCTACATAAACATTTACATGCAAGCTGTTAACAGCCTGTCTATAATGTCGAATCGAGCGACTGATTTACTAAAAAAGTTTAACATTATCAGGAGAGCATTATGGCTGTTACTAATATCGCTGAACTGAACGCGCTTGTTGAGCGTGTCAAGAAAGCCCAGCGTGAATATGCCAGTTTCACTCAAGAACAAGTCGATAAAATCTTCCGCGCTGCCGCTCTGGCCGCTGCAGATGCTCGAATCCCTCTCGCTAAAATGGCCGTTGCCGAATCCGGCATGGGCATCGTTGAAGACAAAGTGATCAAAAACCACTTCGCTTCCGAATACATTTACAACGCATATAAAGATGAAAAAACCTGTGGCGTCCTGTCAGAAGACGACACCTTTGGTACCATCACTATCGCTGAACCGATCGGCATCATCTGCGGTATCGTACCGACCACTAACCCGACTTCAACAGCCATCTTCAAATCGCTCATCAGCCTGAAGACACGTAACGCCATCATTTTCTCTCCGCACCCGCGTGCAAAAGAAGCCACCAACAAAGCGGCTGATATCGTACTGCAGGCTGCCATCGCGGCTGGCGCGCCGAAAGACCTGATCGGCTGGATCGATCAGCCGTCCGTAGAACTGTCTAACGCGCTGATGCATCACCCGGACATCAACCTGATCCTTGCGACCGGTGGTCCAGGTATGGTGAAAGCGGCGTACAGCTCCGGTAAACCAGCTATCGGCGTTGGTGCCGGTAACACCCCGGTGGTCATTGATGAAACGGCTGATATCAAACGTGCTGTTGCTTCCGTTCTGATGTCTAAAACCTTCGATAACGGCGTTATCTGTGCTTCTGAGCAGTCTGTTGTCGTCGTTGATTCAGTGTATGACGCGGTTCGCGAACGTTTCGCCAGCCACGGCGGCTATCTGCTGCAGGGTAAAGAGCTGAAAGCGGTTCAGGACATCATCCTGAAAAATGGCGCGCTGAACGCTGCTATCGTTGGTCAGCCAGCGGCAAAAATCGCGGAACTCGCAGGCTTCACCGTTCCGGCTACGACTAAGATCCTGATTGGCGAAGTGACCAACGTTGACGAAAGTGAACCGTTTGCTCACGAAAAACTGTCTCCGACGCTGGCGATGTATCGTGCGAAAGATTTCGAAGACGCGGTCACCAAAGCAGAAAAACTGGTTGCCATGGGCGGTATCGGTCACACCTCTTGCCTGTACACCGACCAGGACAACCAGCCGGCTCGCGTGGCTTACTTCGGCCAGATGATGAAAACCGCACGTATCCTGATCAACACCCCGGCTTCTCAGGGTGGTATCGGTGACCTGTACAACTTCAAACTCGCGCCTTCCCTGACTCTGGGTTGTGGTTCCTGGGGTGGTAACTCCATCTCTGAAAACGTTGGTCCGAAACACCTGATCAACAAGAAAACCGTTGCTAAGCGAGCTGAAAACATGTTGTGGCACAAACTTCCGAAATCTATCTACTTCCGTCGTGGCTCCCTGCCAATCGCACTGGATGAAGTGATTACTGATGGTCACAAACGCGCGCTGATCGTGACTGACCGCTTCCTGTTCAACAACGGCTATGCCGATCAGATCACTTCCGTACTGAAAGCAGCGGGCGTTGAAACCGAAGTCTTCTTCGAAGTTGAAGCTGACCCGACTCTGACCATCGTACGTAAAGGTGCCGATCTGGCGAACTCCTTCAAACCAGACGTCATCATCGCGCTGGGCGGCGGTTCCCCGATGGATGCGGCGAAAATCATGTGGGTCATGTACGAACATCCGGAAACCCACTTCGAAGAACTGGCGCTGCGCTTTATGGATATCCGTAAACGTATCTACAAGTTCCCGAAAATGGGCGTCAAAGCCAAGATGGTCGCCATCACCACCACCTCCGGTACCGGTTCTGAAGTGACGCCGTTCGCCGTAGTGACCGATGACGCAACTGGTCAGAAATATCCGCTGGCAGACTACGCGCTGACCCCAGATATGGCCATCGTCGATGCCAACCTGGTGATGGATATGCCGAAGTCGCTGTGTGCGTTCGGTGGTCTGGATGCGGTGACTCACGCCCTGGAAGCTTACGTTTCCGTGCTGGCTTCCGAGTTCTCTGACGGCCAGGCTCTGCAGGCGTTGAAACTGCTGAAAGAGTACCTGCCGGCTTCCTACCACGAAGGTTCCAAGAACCCGGTTGCCCGTGAGCGCGTACACAGTGCTGCGACTATCGCCGGTATCGCGTTTGCGAACGCCTTCCTCGGGGTGTGTCACTCCATGGCGCACAAACTGGGCTCTCAGTTCCATATTCCGCACGGTCTGGCCAACGCCCTGCTGATCTGCAACGTTATTCGCTACAACGCGAATGACAACCCGACCAAGCAGACTGCGTTCAGCCAGTACGACCGTCCGCAGGCTCGTCGTCGCTACGCTGAAATCGCCGATCACCTGGGTCTCTCTGCACCGGGCGACCGCACCGCAGCGAAGATCGAGAAACTGCTGGCATGGCTGGAAAGCATCAAAGCTGAGCTGGGAATTCCGAAATCTATCCGCGAAGCTGGCGTTCAGGAAGCTGACTTCCTGGCTAACGTTGATAAGCTGTCTGAAGATGCCTTCGATGACCAGTGCACCGGCGCTAACCCGCGCTACCCGCTGATCTCCGAACTGAAACAGATTCTGCTGGATACCTACTACGGCCGCGAGTTCGTCGAAGGCGAAACTGCTGCGAAAACCGACGCGGCTCCGGTGAAAGCTGAGAAAAAAGCGAAGAAATCCGCTTAATCAACAACGGTAAACACACTGCAAGCCCCGTCACCTGACGGGGCTTTTTTATGCCCGCTTGTCAGCCAATCCCGAGCTGCAGCCTTCCTGAGTATAAAAAAGGCGCCCACAGGCGCCTGTATGAGCTTCTGAGCAACTCAGCAGGAATAACGCTGGTTTTGTACCTGGGTTAAAGAACCCACGCTCAGCGCCTCTTTATAATGCTTACGACAGACGGACACATACCGCTCATTGCCGCCGATGACAACCTGCTCGCCTTCATTATAAGGTCGCCCCTCTTGATCGAGACGTAGCACCATGCTCGCCTTACGGCCGCAGAAGCAAATGGTTTTCAGCTCCACCAGCTTATCGGACCATGCCAGCAAATACTGGCTACCGGTAAAGAGCTCGCCGCGAAAATCCGTCCGCAGTCCATAGCACAGCACCGGAATATCCAGTGTATCGACAACTTCGGACAGCTCATGAACCTGTTCGCGCGTCAGAAACTGGCTTTCATCCACCAGCACGCAGTGAATTGGCTTAAGCTTGTGCTCTGCCGCAATATCGTTAAATAGCGACGTCTGCGGATTATACAACCGGGCCGGCGAGGAGAGGCCGATACGCGAGCTGACTTTTCCAGCACCGAAGCGGTCATCTATCTCAGCGGTATAAACGATGGTACGCATCCCCCGCTCCTGGTAATTGTACGAAGATTGCAACAGAGCGGTCGACTTACCTGCATTCATTGCAGAGTAGTAGAAATAAAGTTGTGCCATCGGCTGCGTGACCCCAATCAAAGTGTTTTATCGCGGCGGCGATTGTACCATATTTTATGCGTACAGCCGCCCTTTCCGCAGGGGTATTGTCGCAGCGCTGAAGGGCATGGAAACGGAAAGGGTGACGTGGATGAATTGAATTTACAGGGCCATTATTTGTACGCCCCGTTACGCTATCGGTGAGGTAACCATTGTCTTTTCGTGCTTATAGGACCAGTATCCATGCACTATAAGCGGGCTTGCGGGTTGTTTTATATTAAGGCGCGTAACCAAAAATGCGCTAATACTGACGAGGGTTATTTACCCATGCAAAGGATAATTTTTCTCACTGAACCTCAGAAAAAGCATATGGTCTCAGTGTTTTAGCTGGCCCCCTACTCATGGCTATAAGGAGCAAAGATGTGAAGCGGCACGAGAATTTTAACTTAAATTAATTAATTCCCGCGACAAATAACCAGTAATTTTGAATTCCTTACATTCTCCCCTATTGCACAACGCATTTTATCGCTCTATTATTAGTTCAACAAACCACCCCACAATATAAGTTTGAGATTACTACAATGAGCGAAGCACTTAAAATTTTGAACAACATCCGTACTCTTCGTGCGCAGGCAAGAGAATGCACCCTTGAAACGCTCGAAGAAATGCTGGAAAAATTAGAAGTCGTTGTTAACGAGCGCCGTGAAGAAGAAAACGCCGCCGCAGCAGAAATTGAAGAGCGTACACGTAAGCTGCAGCAATACCGTGAAATGCTGATTGCTGACGGTATTGACCCGAATGAACTGCTGAGCACTATGGCTGCCGTTAAAGCCGGTACCAAAACTAAGCGTGCTGCACGTCCGGCTAAATATAGCTATGTAGACGAAAACGGCGAAACCAAAACCTGGACTGGCCAGGGCCGTACTCCTGCGGTGATCAAAAAAGCAATGGACGAACAAGGTAAATCACTGGACGATTTCCTGATCTAATCTCCGTTGTCGCAATATTAAAAATCCCGCTCCGGCGGGATTTTTTTTGCCCTCAGGCTCGATAAACAAAACCGGGAGTCGCTGACGCGCTCCCGGTTTCTGGCTTTTAATCGCGCTGCGGATTACTTCGTCACCGCGGTTTCCAGCCAGGCTTTAAAATCGTCACCAAGCGTCTTGTGACGAATACCATATTCGACAAACGCCTGCATGTAGCCAAGCTTATTGCCGCAGTCATGGCTCTTGCCCTTCATATGATAAGCTTCAACCGTTTCTTTCTCGATCAGCATATCAATCGCGTCAGTCAGCTGAATTTCATCACCGGCGCCCGGAGGGGTCTTCGCCAGCAGCGGCCAAATATCTGCGCTGAGGACATAGCGCCCCACTACCGCCAGGTTGGACGGCGCAACGTCAGCTTTTGGCTTCTCGACCACGCCCACCATCGGCACACTTTCGCCCGGCTTCAGGGATTCGCCTTTGCAATCGACCACGCCATACGCGGTCACATCCTCGACAGGCTCAACCATAATCTGGCTAGCGCCAGTCTCATCAAAACGAGAGATCATCTCCGCAAGGTTATCACGGCTCAGATCGGACTCAAATTCATCCAGAATAACGTCTGGCAGAATAACCGCTACCGGCTCATCACCCACTACCGGATGTGCGCACAGCACGGCGTGACCAAGGCCTTTCGCCAGGCCCTGACGAACTTGCATAATTGTCACGTGCGGCGGGCAAATAGACTGCACTTCTTCCAGAAGCTGGCGTTTTACACGTTTTTCCAGCATCGCTTCCAGCTCAAAACTGGTATCGAAATGGTTTTCGATAGAGTTTTTCGATGAGTGCGTTACCAGAACAATTTCAGTAATTCCTGCAGCGATACATTCATTAACAACGTACTGAATTAACGGCTTATCTACCAGCGGCAGCATTTCTTTTGGAATTGCTTTGGTGGCAGGCAGCATCCTGGTGCCTAATCCCGCTACCGGGATAACCGCTTTTCTGACTTTAGAATTAAGGGCAGCCATTGAAATCTCCTGGACTGTTTGTTTTTTAAACTTCTCGTTACAAATAACGTGTCGAGTATATCAGTCAACCGCGTATTCACTGGTCTGAAAAGGTTCCGATAGCCTCGAATTAGGACTTTTACGCATAAAACTGCTCGATGGTACCACCAGTATAGGGCTGCAGGTAATGCCGTCTGCTTAGATATAAACGCAATTGCTCATTCCGCAGACAACATTAAGCGTAAACGCCCCCCGGCCCCCCAAATTTGGCACTGCCATGAGGCGCAGCGCTGGCTAATTTGGTTAAGATAGGCATCGCCCAGCGTCCCTAAAGGAACGCCATTACTTATCTGAATTTGATGCTCACCGGTATTCAACGTGCCATTGAGCCCTGCGGACACCAGAATTAAATTTTTCAGTCCACTGTGGTAATAACCCACCAGCAAAGGGAACTGACCGGGAAGATTCGCCTGGCGGAGTAACTGATTGACCTGTTTTAACAGACTCCCCATTTCAGGTAGCCGTTGCCCCTGATGCGCCAGTTGCTCTTGCAGCAGGCTATTGAATAGCGCGCGCAGTAATAAAGCCGCCAGCACGCCATTATCCCCTGCTCGTGTGACATCCAGACAATAGAAAGCCAAATCATTTTCCGAGAGCGGCGCAATATCGAGCACCAGCCCCGGCTTATCCGCCGATACCAGCTGTCGATAATGAATGCGGCAATGTGACATTTCCTGTTGCACCGGAGGCTGTAGCTCCTGCAGCAGTCTCGATGCGGCGGTCGGATTACTGACCAGCGCGTCCCAGTCCTCAAATAAACGCTCTTCCTCTTCCACACGTGAACTAAACATCGCGGGATACAGGCAGGCATAAACGGTCTCACGCAGGCGATCGAAATCTTTCACCGGTTTTAACAGCACATCCTGGACGCCCAGCCGTAACGCTTTGGCTATATCCGCCATGTTTTCGGTGGCGGAAATCATCAGTATCGGTAGCTGCTCGCCGCGGTTACGCAGCGTCTCAACCAGTTCCAGACCGTTCATTCTCGGCATTGAAATGTCGCAAATCATCAGGTCCGGACGTACCTCAGTCATTTTATGCAGGGCATCCATGCCATCTTCCGCAAGCCAGGTCGTTGCTCCCAGCGAGGCCAGCCATCCATGCAAGAGTGAGCGGAAAACGGGTTCGTCTTCAACTATCAGAATCTGTTTTCCCGCCAATGGCTGCGTCATGATATCTCCCCTGGCTGACGATAATTCAATAGTGGCACGCTATTCTCACTATCGCCTGTCAGATTTTACTTAAGTCAGGTACTTGTACGTCAAACCGCTGTACGCACTAAGGGTAATAGTTCATCCATTTTCTTTTCCACGGCCAATTGGCCCGCGGCAATCGCCTCTGCTGCGCGATGGAAGTCGAGCGTCGACACTTGCGGACAGTATGGCTGCAGCAGGATATCCGGCGGGTCACCCGCCATGCGGTTGCGTTTAAGACGGTTCTCCAGAACCTGGATAGACGTGGTCATGATCTCCATCGCCGTCGGCGTCACGGCCGTACGACGGGAGCTCATTTGCGTCAATCGCGCGCGCAGACGAGTATGCCATGGGCCCTCCTTCTCTTCAGCTTCCGGCCGCGGCGTTTCGAGGGAAAATAAATCTTGCTGCATGAGATGGGCATCATGTTGCAGGTCAACGGCAATCACGATATCGGCCCCCATTGCCCGCGTCAGCGACACGGGAACCGGGTTGACCACTGCGCCATCGACCAGCCAGTAACCATTATGCCTCACCGGCGCCATCAGTCCAGGCATGCTGCAGGAGGCTCGAACGGCTAAATGCAGATCGCCCTCAGTAAACCACAGTTCCCGGCCGGTACTTAAATTGGTCGCGACGGCAGCAAACCGACGCTCGCAGCGTTCGATATCGGTCACCGGCATAATACGACGGTAATGATTGAATACCTTTTCACCGCGCAGCAGGCCCCCACGTCGCCAGGAGAGGTCCATCAGCTTCAGGACATCCCAGTTGCTGAATGAGCAGATCCATGACTCGAGCGCCGGGAGCCGGTTGCAGGCATACGCCGCCCCTACCAGCGAACCGATAGAACACCCCGCGACGATATCAATCTCGATACCAGCCCGACGGAGGGCGTTGATGACGCCAATGTGCGACCATCCTCGGGCAGCTCCCGCCCCTAACGCCAGACCAATTTTAAGCTTTCTCATTATTACTGATAACTATCCTTCCACTCTGAGCGTGGCAACATTGTCACGGCTCAGTTAACATAAACACCTTTGGCGTTGAAGCGCCGTAATTCTTTCTTCCATGGAGGCAGTTTTGTCGCAATTATGCCCCTGTGGCAGCGCACTGGAGTATAGCTCATGTTGCCAGCGATATCTGTCCGGCGCAGAGCTTGCGCCAGGCCCGTCACAGCTTATGCGCTCCCGCTATAGCGCGTTCGTCATGAAAGATGCCGACTATCTGATCAAAACCTGGCATCCGTCCTGTCAGGCGCAGACGTTTCGCGCCGAGCTGGAGAAGGGGTTCAGCCAGACCGAGTGGCTGGGTTTAACCCTATTCGCCAGTGATGAAGGGCGAGTCCCAAATGAAGGCTTTGTCAGCTTTGTCGCCCGCTTTAATGACAATAACCGTCCGGGCGCCATTATTGAACGTTCCAGATTCTTAAAAGAAAATGGACAGTGGTACTATATCGACGGGACACGACCGCTGATTGGTCGTAATGACCCCTGCCCTTGCGGCTCAGGTAAAAAATTTAAAAAATGCTGCGGCCAGTAACGCTGCCGTAGCGCTTGCAAACACTACAGGATTTTCCTCGCGATGCATTCATTACAACGTAAAGTACTACGCACTATTTGCCCTGATCAGAAAGGCCTCATCGCGCGTATCACCAATATCTGCTACAAACACGAACTTAACATTGTGCAGAACAATGAATTTGTTGACCACCGTACCGGTCGTTTCTTTATGCGCACCGAACTGGAGGGCATTTTTAACGACGCTATTCTGCTGGCCGATCTGGATAGCGCCCTGCCGGAAGGTTCCATCCGCGAACTGAATCCGGCAGGCCGTCGCCGGGTGGTCATTCTGGTGACCAAAGAGGCGCACTGCCTCGGCGATCTGCTGATGAAAGCCAACTACGGCGGACTGGATGTCGATATCGCCGCGGTTATCGGCAACCATGACACGCTGCGCCCGCTGGTGGAGCGTTTTGGTATTCCGTTTGAGCTGGTCAGCCACGAAGGGTTAAGCCGTGAAGAACACGACAAGCAGATGGGGGATGCCATTGCGGCACATGAGCCGGATTACGTGGTACTGGCCAAGTATATGCGCGTCCTCACCCCGGAGTTTGTCGCCCGCTTCCCGAACAAAATCATCAATATTCACCATTCATTTTTGCCGGCGTTTATCGGCGCCCGTCCTTATCATCAGGCCTATGAGCGCGGCGTAAAGATCATTGGCGCCACCGCCCACTATGTGAATGACAATCTGGATGAAGGCCCAATCATCATGCAGGACGTGATTCATGTCGATCATACCTATACTGCAGAAGATATGATGCGCGCTGGCCGCGATGTCGAAAAAAACGTCTTGAGCCGGGCGCTGTATCAGGTACTGGCGCAGCGCGTCTTCGTTTACGGTAACCGGACGATTATTCTTTAATCGACTGAGAAATGAATTGGTTAGCTTTACGGCGTTACGCGTAAAAATCAGGCAACCAGTTTATTTTTGTCAAACGAATGCTTTACAGGGGCGCATCATTTGGTATGATGCGCCCCGCTTCCCTAGAAGGAAGCAGGCCAGTACCAAGCATTACCCCGTGGTGGGGTTCCCGAGCGGCCAAAGGGAGCAGACTGTAAATCTGCCGTCATCGACTTCGAAGGTTCGAATCCTTCCCCCACCACCATTATTCACTACAGTGATATGGTTTCCCCGACAAGCGTAAACGATGTTTGCACTTAGCGGGAAGGGTAAGAACCTTCGACTAAGGTTCGACTCGAGCGCCAGCGAGAGAACGT
>NZ_KV789908.1:259711-259988 GCF_001807705.1 Klebsiella sp. HMSC25G12
TTCGAAGGTTCGAATCCTTCCCCCACCACCATCCTCTTAAAAACACCGCAATCCCATTACTCTACGATATTTTATATTCTACCCTACGGGGAAGGATGAGAAGCTTCGACCAAGGTTCGACTCGAGCGCCAGCGAGAGAACGTTGCCGCAGGCAACGGCCCGAAGGGCGAGGAGCGATAGCGACGAGTTATCCTTCCCCCACCACCATTCATTTTGCTGAATAGCCTACAATGTGATTTTACCCCTGGTGGGGTTCCCGAGCGGCCAAAGGGAGCAG